>CAYIBG010000019.1:0-15929 GCA_964361365.1 uncultured Ignavibacteriaceae bacterium
GCGGGATGGTTTATATTTAGGCTCACCTAAATTTTGATTTTAGGACTCCAAATGCCGAGCGAACAACTCGAAGATTACCTCAAAAACATCTATAAGATCCAGTCGAGTGAAGGCCGGGTCACGACAACTCTGCTGTCCCAGAAGCTGAAAATCTCGCCGGCTTCGGTAACGGAGATGGTCAAGAAACTGGCTGAGGAAGGGATCGTGACTCACACGCCCTACAAAGGCGTCCAGCTCACCAAAGAAGGCAGGAAAAGGGCGCTTCAGATTATACGCCGGCATCGATTGTGGGAAGCGTTTCTGGTCGAAGTTCTGAAATACGACTGGCATGAAATCGATGAAGAGGCCGAGAAACTTGAACACGTTGCGTCAGAGCGGCTCGAGCGGCGTATCGATGAAATACTCGGATACCCGAGCACGGACCCCCACGGCGATGCCATCCCGACACGGGAAGGCAAGGTCGACGCATCGCACTACAGCTCCCTCGCATCCATCACGCCGGGTAGGACTGTGACAGTGAGACGGGTGAGCGATTCGAGCCCGGAAATCCTTCGCTACATGTCGAAGCTCGGCATTACCCTCAACAAAAAAATCAAAGTAAAAGAAAAGATCGAATTCGACGGCTCTCTAAGAGTGGACGTTGGAGGCAAGGAGCAATTCATCAGTTCGAAGTTAGCGCAAAACATTTATGTTGACTCAGATTAGAACCCGATTCACCCGGTTTCAATTCCGGATCGGGCTTCTGACTGTCGAAGGCCTGTTTTGCATCTTCGTTTTGATCCAAGACGCGTTGGCGATCCCAACATTTTCAAGAAGATATGGTGTTTCGTGTCAAACGTGTCACACGGCACCTGCGAAACTCAATTCGTTCGGGTTGGAATTCGTTTCGAGACGATATCAGTACCCAGAAGAGGATTCTGAACCTCGTTCAACCTTTCCCATATCGACCTGGATAAGTGCGCTCGCTCATCGTCAACCAAACAGGGATTTCATACGCGGCTTTCCGAACCGTTTGGAATTTATTGCCACCGATGCCCTTGAAGGACTAGGTCTGTCGTATTTCTTCGAATGGCGGGCACTGAGCATGGAATTGCGGGGAGATGGAACCGTTCGTGACCGCAGCGGGCGCTTCGAAGATCTCTACATTACCGCCGAAGCAACGGATTTGCTTTCTGTAACTCTCGGGCAGTTCCGGATGTTAAGCCAGGTGGATGTTTCTCAGCGCATTTCCATTTTCGAACCTGTTCCGTTTTCTTCGAGTCTCCGCGGCCAGCCGGCATCCACCAGCCGCCTCACTGCACTCCGAGCGTTTTCACCCTCCGGACGTTCTCCAGGGTTGCGACTGCAATATCATCAGGAAGCGTCCTCCAGCGGGCGTGTGGCCGATGGATGGTTTGCTCTTTTGAATGTCCCGTTCACCGGCGAACTCTCTTTACCGCTTACGGAGGATGCACGGCAAGAAGCCAGCTTCGAAGTTGAAGGAGTACCGAAAGGGATTTTTGCCGAGGCTTTTTTCCGCACAGGTTTGACGAGTCTCGGCGGCCACCTGTTCTTTGACGGCGACCAGAGATTGCTCGGTCAAATAATTGGGACGACCAGCTACAACGGTTTCTATCTCACTTCTACGATGGGAGTTGGAAGAGATGACAGGCGCAAAGTGTCAAATCTGATGCTGGAGATTGAGTACGTGCCCCTGGAATGGGGTGTGGTGGCGTTGCGTGTTGAGCATCAAACTGGAGCGGGGGCGGAGCCGGCTTTGGTTCCTTATGGAGTGGTCCATTTTCCAAGCACTTCGTACACAGTTCGACTTGCCCTTGAACAAAGAATCCAGGAGGGTAATAGTCAATTCCTGATCGAAACAAGTTTGATATTTTAGAGAGGCTATGTCTCCCGAGAATGAAAGTGTCATCCGCTCCAAAACTGGCCCAGCTCATTTACGTCGAGCACAGGTAAATTCTCCATGATTCAAACCGAAGAAGCAAAAGCGTCCATCTCTCTTTCCGAAGTCCACCGGAGTGTCGGAATTCCTCGCAACGTGGGATTTGTCAAAAGACTGTTCTCGTTTGCGGGCCCGGCGTATCTCGTGAGCGTCGGGTACATGGACCCCGGCAACTGGGCCACAGACCTTGAAGGCGGTGCCCGGTTTGGGTACCAGCTCATCTGGGTGTTGCTCATGTCGAACGCGATGGCCGTGCTGCTCCAGACTCTTTCCGCCCGCATGGGTATTGTCACAGGGCGCGACCTTGCACAAGCGTGCAGGGAAAACTACCCGAAGCCTGTTGCGTACGCGCTCTGGTTCTTGTGCGAAATCGCCATCGCCGCCTGCGACCTCGCGGAAGTCCTTGGCACGGCAATCGGACTGAACCTTCTCTTTAATATCCCATTGTTGTACGGAGTCATTCTGACCGCAATCGACACGCTTCTGTTTCTCATCATTCAGAATTTCGGCATCCGTAAGATGGAGGCGTTTATTCTCGCGCTCGTAGCGACCATCGGCATTTGTTTCGCAGTGGAAATGGTGCTGGCCCAGCCGGTGTGGAGCGAGGTGGTGACGGGTTTTGTTCCGAAACTGACGTCGGAGAGTCTCTACGTGGCGATTGGGATTCTTGGCGCCACGGTGATGCCGCATAATCTGTACCTGCACTCAGCGCTCGTGCAAACCCGGGCGGTCGATTCCACAGAAGAGGGAAAGCAACAGGCCTGCAAGTACAATCTGCTTGACACCGGGATCGCGTTGAACGCAGCGTTTTTTGTCAACGCGGCAATTCTTGTTCTCTCGGCGAGCGTCTTCTACAAGAATGGAATCGTGGTCACCGAGATCAAACAAGCGCACGAATTGCTGACACCTTTGCTCGGGACGACGTTCGCGGGCGTGTTGTTTGCCGTCGCGCTGATTGCTGCAGGGCAAAGCTCGACACTTACGGGAACGCTCGCAGGGCAGATTGTGATGGAAGGTTTTCTCCATATCCGCATCCGGCCCTGGCTTCGACGCTTAATCACTCGTTTCATTGCAATCGTTCCGGCAGTTATTGTCATCGGAATAAAAGGCGAACACGGCTCATACGACCTGCTGATTCTCAGTCAGGTCATTTTGAGCCTCCAGCTGCCGTTTGCGATCATTCCGCTCATTCAGCTCACGAGCGACAGGAACACGATGGGTTCCTTTGCAAACAAAACCTGGGTGAAGGCGCTTGCCTGGGTCACAGCTATCGTGATCGTCGGGTTGAATGCAAGACTTGTCGCCGGTACGGTTTCGGGCTGGTTTGAAGACGCAGGCGAGAACGTATTCTGGCTCTGGGTGACGGTCGTGCCAGTTGTAGCTGTGGTGTTTTTGTTGCTTCTTTACATAACAATGCCCAAATCGTGGCGTATGCGTAGAAAAGAAGAGCCTACAGGAATACCCGTACTTGAACTTCCCACGGTGCAATACCGTCGGATTGGCGTCGCCATTGACCACTCGGAGACGGATGGCCGTGTGCTGGCGCATGCGAGCATGCTTGCGAAACAAAACAACGCGGAGGTTTTCCTGTTTCATATTGTCGAAAGCGTAAGCGTACAACTGTTTGGCAAAGAAGCCGACGACCAGGAAGCCCGAAGCGACATGGCTTTTATTCATGAAATGGCGCGGCAAATGGCGACCGCAGGCCTCAAGGTCGAGTCCGCCCTGGGATATGGCCGTGTGGCAACCGAACTCGTAAACCTGGCTGAATCTCACAAAGTAGACCTGCTCATCATGGGCGGCCACCGTCACAGAGGGTTGCGCGACCTGATTTTCGGCTCGCCGATCTCGAAGGTTCGACACCAATTGAAAATTCCCGTTCTTGTCGTGTGAGGATATTATGAAACGCAAGACTTTGTTGAAGGCCACTGTTCATATGCATCTACAGAAGCTTTTGTCCTGCGCCAAGATCGGCACGTCAATCGTTACGGCTGCCCTGGTTCTTCAAGCCTGCGACGCATTGCTCACGGAGCCGCCGCCGCACGGAGAAAGCTTCGAGGATGCCTTCTTTGGGTTATCGAAGGCGGAACAGGCTGCATTTGCACGCGGGGATGAGGCCTTCGGGCACGCGTTTAGCGTCAAGGAAGGCTTAGGGCCGATTTTCAACCAACCGGCGTGCGAGAGCTGTCATGCGCGTGATGGAAAGGCAAATCCGAGAGCCAACCTCATTCGCTTCGGCAAAACGACCGCAGGTGTTACGGACCTGATGTTGGCCTTTGGAGGACCTCAACTGCAAGATCACAGCATCCCGGGTGTGTCGCCGGAAGCACTTCCATCTGATGCGAACGCGGTTTCTCGCCGGAGCGGGCCCGTCGTGTTCGGAATAGGATTGATCGAAGCCATTCCGGATTCAGTCATTCTCGCAAATGTAGACCCCAACGACCTCAACGCGGATGGAATTTCCGGCAAGCCAAACTTGGTGCAGGCTCCAGGCTACATTTCTGCGGTTGGTTCCCCGCCTTTTGTTGGGCGGTTCGGCAGAAAAGCCGGCGTAGCGTTCCTGCTTCAACAAGTCGTCACAGCCTATCAACAGGACATCGGCATCACGACCGAGTACTTGCCGGTTGAAGCCGGGCATCCCCAGGCGGGGGCGGGAACACGAGACGATGCTGCGGATCCCGAGATTCCCGCTTCGGTGGTCGACGATGTGGTTTCGTATCTTCGGATGCTCTCTCCGCCCAATCGGGGAGCGATCACCGCCGAGGTGCAGTTGGGGGAACAACAGTTCACGCAGATTGGTTGCGGAAGTTGTCATGTTCCCAAAATGACAACTGGCCTCAGTCCGATCAAACCCTTGAATCGTGTTGATGCGTATTTGTATTCGGATTTGTTGCTTCACGACATGGGTCCGGAGCTTGCAGACAATTTCTACGAAGCTGCGGCAACGGGAACAGAATGGCGGACGACTCCGTTATGGGGACTCCGACTCGTGGGGGAATTCACCGGTGGAACACCGTTCTATTTGCATGATGGAAGAACTTCGAGTCTGACTGAAGTCATTCAGTTGCACGCCGGTGAAGCGGCTCAGGTTCGTACGAGGTTTTTCCAGTTGACCGAATCTCAGCGGAATGCCCTGATCAAGTTTCTCGAGTCTCTATGAACCCTACCGTGTATTCCAGAAGAGATTTTCTCAAAAAATCGACTGCCGCCTTGGGTATTGGGGCTCTTGTCACATCCTCAACACAGCTTGCTTGTATTCCGTCCACAGCTCCAGCGATGAAAGCGGAAATCTCGAACAGCAGAATATTTTTTAATACGGCCATTCCGGAACTGTCGAAATTGGGCGATGGCGTAAAGTTGGAGAGCAACGACTTGGAATATCCCATCCTGCTCATCAAAACGTCTGAGTCGTCGTTTGCGGCATTGTCCACAGAGTGCATGCATCTCGGCTGCCAAGTGAGGATGCAGCGAACGGTCCTTCGCTGCCCCTGCCACGGTTCGGTGTACGACTTGAACGGCGGCGTTCTCAACGGTCCCACGGAGCGGCAGCTGAACAGTTTTCCGGTGCAAATCAATGGATCTCAAGTTGAAATACTTGTCACTCAATAAGCGATTTCCAACAGCATTTCTTGCCTGGACGCTGGTTTTAACTGCAGGCCTTTCCGCACAGGAGGACACTGTGCTGCAACAGCGCAGGCCGCTTGTGAGCGGGGGGATTTACGATAAGCCCTTCATTACGCGTCTCGGCGGAAAAACCGCGCTGGGAGGATACATGGATGCCGTTGGAGCTTTTGAGCGTGAGGGGGGAGTGAACCACGGATGGTCGTTTGAAGCGAGGAGATTCAACCTGTTCACCTATTCGGTAATCGCGGACGGCATTATTGTAACTTCCGAGATAGAAATCGAGCATGGAGGGGAGGAGATCAAGCTTGAATACGGCCTGCTCGATATTGAATTCGATGACGCGCTGAATCTTCGGGGAGGCATGATCCTTTCCCCGCTGGGCAAGACAAACCTTGTTCACGACAGTCCCAAACTTGAGCTCGTTGAACGTCCTCTCATGGCTACCGAGATCATCCCCTCGACGCTCTCTGAGGTCGGCGGCGGCTTCTTCGGCGCGTTCTACCCCTCGACAACTTCGCGCCTAACGTATGAGGTTTACGCTGTCAATGGATTCAACCAGGATGTCGTCGAAGGTGCGGGCGGAACGAGAATTCCGGCCGGTAAAAACCATTTGTTCGAGGAAGATAACAACGACGAGCCGTCTGTCGTGGGGCGAGTGGCATTCAGTCCTGTGTTTGGAACGGAATTCGGGACGTCGTTCTACTACGGCACGTACAATGTTTTTCGAATGGAACGATGGGATACCGATGACCGGAGGTCAATTTCATTCCTCGCCTTCGATGTGGAGCATTCCGAATCCTGGGTGACTCTTCAGGCAGAATATGCTGCGAATCGAGTTGAAATCCAGCCGTCGATGGTCGGTATTTTTGCCGAACGTCAGGACGGGTACTTCGTACAGGCGAATGTTCCGTTGATGTCAGGATTGCTTCCGCGGTGGGAGCGCTCGAAGTTATCTTTCGCGTTGCGATATGATTTCATCGATTTTGACAAAGCCGTTGTGGGGGATGATCATCGACGGATAACCGTCGGCTTCAACCTCCGGCCCGTGCAGGATACGGCTCTGAAGTTGAATTACGAACAGAACTGGATACGAGACCGGGAAAACAATCTGGACAGGAGTGTGAGATTCCTGGTCAGCTTTGCCTCGTACTTTTGACCCTCCTCGTTGCATTTCTTCCCTTCTCTGTCTACCTTTCTTTGAATTTCCATGCGTAAAACTCCTCTTATGATCCATATCGTGCCGGGCAAGTGCGACTTCTGCGGCTGCTGCGTTGGTGTATGTCCGGAAGATGCCATCGAGTTGATGGAATCGAGAATTTCCATTATCGACGATCGATGCACGAATTGTAAAAAGTGCGTCTGGGCATGTCCGTGGGAAGTTATCGAGTTTCACAAAGATGGTGTCAAGGAGCTGCCGACTGAGCAGCCTTTGTTTTTGAATGAACCCATGAATAATGAACATTCAACGTCCAATGTCCAATGATGAAGTGGTTGGATGAAAGCATCTTATGATGTCATAGTTGTTGGAGCAGGGCCGGCGGGATCGACAGCGGCGAGGTATGCTGCGGGTGGCGGAGCCTCCGTGCTGATGCTGGAAAAAGACCGTGATGTCGGGTATCCGGTTCGCTGTGGCGAAGCAGTGAGTCATGAAGGCCTGGTGCAATTTATTCAGCCGGACCAGAAGTTCATCGGATCGACCGTGACAAGGTTCCGCATCGTCGCTCCGGACGGCAAATCGGTCGTTCCAAGGCTCGACGGCAAAGGCTATGTGCTCGAACGCAGGATTTTTGACTACGAAGTAGCAAAACTTGCAGCAAAGGAAGGCACTGAAGTCGTCACAAAAGCTTATGTCTATGATTTAATGAAGAATGGGAAGGGTGAGGCTGTCGGCGTCAGGGCTCTCATAAAGGAGAAGGAGGCCGAGATCCATTGCAAAATTGTCGTCGCGGCGGACGGGGTGGAAAGCAGGGTAGGCAAGTGGGCAGGGATCGACACCACATGTCATATTCGTGATATGGAAAGCTGTGCTCAAACTACGCTCTCGGGTATCGAAGTGGAAGACGACGTTCTCGATTTCTACTTCGGCGGAACGGTTGCTCCCGGTGGATACCTGTGGGTGTTTCCCAAGGGAAAAGACACGGCGAATATTGGCATCGGCATAAGCGTGGAGGGTGCGAAGAACAAAGCGGCCATCAAGTACCTTGAGGAGTTCGTGGAGGATCGGTTTCCCAACGCCGCTGTTCTCACCCGGATTGCGGGAGGGGTCCCGTGCGCGAAAACGTGTGATGTGATCGTCAAGAATAACGTGATGCTCGTCGGCGATGCCGCGCATCAGGTCAACCCCACGTCCGGGGCGGGGATCATCAGTGGGATGATCGGCGGGATGATCGCGGGCCAGGTCGCGGCGGAAGCGCTCAAATCGAACAACCTCGCACACCTGAGTGAATATCAAAACCGCTGGCAAAAGCGGCTGGGCTGGCGCCATGAAGTTTTCTACAAATTCAAGGAAGCGATTAACAGCTTCTCCGATGAAACGCTGAATTCCATTGCTGCAAACGCCCTGAAACTTCCGGAAGAAAAGCGAACTCTCGGCGCGATTTTCCGCACAGCGCTTTGGAATAAACCTTCCATGATCCTGGACGTTGCAAAGGTGTTTGTCTCGTAAGTCCTCATCATTATAGAATCCCCTCGTTCCCCCCTTCACTGAAAGCGGGAGGTACCGTGCTGGTAGAAGGACTGGGATTTGAAAACTCGAGCTCAGTTCCTCTTTCTTTCCGAGGGAAAGGGGGAGGTGTTGCCCTTGGTAGAAAGATCTGATTTGAAAGCTCGTACTCACTTTCCCTCCTTTTACAAAGGAGGGCAGGAGGATTGCTTATTCGCATCCGCCTGACCATCTCTTCAAAACTGTATTCTTAACAAAACCAGCAATCGAAACTTTTTTCCCGCTCTCACGACGCAGTCCTTTTTTCGAGGATACCTTCCGTGATCCAGAAACACCTGACGCTAGCGCAGAACCAATTTTTCAACACCTTTTGGACAAGGATGATAATCGAATGAATAGATTACTGCCGATAAACTCGAGAGACGACATTCCCTCTCAGTATCGAGAGAATCCCGTCGGGCTGTTGCTCGAATATCATAACATGGACAGGCCATTTGAACCGTGTTCAGACGCTCAGTTACTCATCGGGATGTGTATGGATAATCGAAAGTACCTTCACATCCCCGACAATTTTGCGTTCATCATTCGGTCTGGCGGCGCAAACTTGCGATACAGTGAATTCAAAGTCTCGTATGCTGTTGCGGTCGGGGGTGTCCGTTCCATCGCTTTGATTGGACACAACCGATGCGGAATGGTCAACCTTACTGCACGGAAAGAACAATTCTTGAAGGGATTGATCGATAGTGCAGGTTGGCCGCAACAACAGGCAGAAGAGCATTTCCTACAATTTGCTCCGATGTTCGAGATTGGAAACGAAGTTGACTTCACCTTGGGCGAGGCGAAACGATTGCGACTGAGGTATCCAAATATTGTGGTCGCGCCCCTGTTGTTTCGTATTGAAGATAGCCGTCTTTATCTCATTCGAGAGAATACGAGCAGCGGCAGCTAAGCATGAGTGTTACGGTCCTATCATTTCTGATAAGAAAACATTGACGTGGCTCCATGCGGTTGCTTCGCAAGCGTATCAGTGTATTATAAATCCGCCTGACCATCTCTTCAAAACTGTATTCTAAAAAAATCCAGCAATCGAAACTTCCCACTCTCGCGACGAAGTCCTATTTCTCAAGTGTGCCGACGTTGGTGATGAGCAAGGAGTCGGACACAGACGCGCAATCAGTCCTTGCCTACTGGAACGGAAGGGAAAAAGAGTTGCAGGAACATTACTCGACGGTGTATGAAAATGAGTATTTCAGGGTTTTCAGGCAAGTGATCAGGCCTTTGGCCTGCCTCCTCGTTGCAACTCTTGGCTACATCCAGTATATTGCTTCCGAAATGATTTTTCCCGAGTGAACCACTGAATATTCTGATCGTTCGCACTGACCGAATCGGCGACGTGTTGTTCACCTTGCCGATGATCCCCATCTTGAAATCGAATTTCCCTCAAGCCCGTGTCTCGATGCTTCTCCGTTCTTACACAAAAGACGTCGCGATGGACTATGAAGGTCTCGACTCGATTCTCGAGAGCGACGGCAAATCTTTTTTTGAAATGCTGAGATCTGTTCGCCTGGGGAGATTCGACATGGCAGTCGTCGCTTTTCCAAGGTTTCGAGTGGCGCTTCTCATGATGGTGGCGGGGATTCCGGCGAGAATAGGTTCAGGGTATCGCTGGTATTCCTTTTTGTTCAATAAGCGGGTTTACGAGCATCGAAAAACCGGAGTACGGCACGAGTCTGAATACAATGCGAGGTTGCTTCAGGCGGCGGGATGCAATGTGGAAACAACACCCCGGCCAGTCCTCAAAGTAAGGCAAATGCAGCTTGAAAAAGCAAAGAGTGTTCTGAAGGATGTTGGAATCTTCCCCGGGGACCGATGGGTCGTTCTTCATCCGGGCAGCGGCGGTTCTGCGAGAGATTGGACCCCAAAAAACTTTGGTGAGCTTGCACGTGTTCTTATGGAGGAAGGGTTCAAAGTGGTTGTAACAGGCGGGCCTCACGAGGACCAGGTTGCAGCGAAGGTGGTCGAAAGCTCCGGGAACAAGGCAATTGCGTTGGTCAATCGGTTCAACCTGAACGAATTCGCCGCGTTCTTGAGTTGTGCGAACTTGTTCGTCGGCAATTCGAGCGGCCCTTTGCATATCGCCGCTGCGGTCGGTACACCCGTGATTGGGTTTTATCCCGATATTGTCGCCTGCAGCCCAAAGCGCTGGGGGCCTCTCACGGACAAAAAAATCGTTTTCGTTCCGGATCGAAAAAAATGCCCGTTGTGCAAGGGCGGAGGATGTCAAAGCGATGTGTGCATGGATCAAATAGAGGTGTCGCAGGTTATGTCGGCCGTGCATTCGCTGATAACTTCCCGGGAAACAGCTTCGTCTCTGAGGGTTCATTGAAGTTCAAATCCGTCCGATATTCGATTGCCTTCTTCTCCTTAACCATTTCGCTCAAGGCTCAGGATTCGCTGGGGGTTCGGAAGACCGACACCCTGCGTGTGATCAACCAAACGGCCTTCGGGATAGGGGAACGACTCGTGTATGATGTCGGCTACAGCTTTATTACAGCAGGCGAGGCGGTCTTTTCGATTCCAAGAATAGACACGCTGAATGGCAGGGCATGCTATCAGATTCTTTTTACCGTAAACTCCACACCTTCTTTTTCTTGGATATACAAAGTTGAAGATCGCTACGAAACCATGTTGGACGTCATGGGCATCTTTCCCTGGAGGTTTTCGCAGCACATTCGAGAGGGAAAGTACAGCCGTGACTTCAGTGCTGAGTTTGACCAGTACAGCCTCACGGCAAAAACGACCGAGGGCGTCCATCCGATCCCTCCGTACGTGCATGATATCGTTTCGGCATTTTACTATGCCCGGACGATGGACTTCTCGGCCGCCCGGCCAGGCGAAAAGATTTACTTGCAGAATTTCTACAAAGACACGACGTATCAACTCGCCATCAAGTTCTTGGGATTCCAGAGAATCGATGTCGATGCCGGGACGTTTGATTGTTTTCTTGTCGAGCCGCTCATCAAAGAAGGAGGCCTGTTCAAAAGCGAAGGCCGCATCGTTATTTATCTGAGCAACGACGAGCGAAAAATTCCGGTAAAAGTCAGCACCAAAGTTCCTGTCGGGTCCATCAATGTCGAGTTGCGCGAATATTATGGACTCACAGGGCCGCTCAAGGCAAAAATAAAATAAGATGGCACGATTCCGCCAAATAGACCTCTCGCGCGTGAAGACGATTTCTATCAAGAATCGGAAGAGTAAAATTTCTCCACGTGATTTTGCAGCCGTCATAGACCCGGGGAAAACAAGCCTGAAAGGCTTCGTTGATTCTCTGCCGGCAATTCTCGCCGCGCAGGAGCTCAGAGGTCTTGTGGACGATATCGTCCGCGCAAAGAGGGCGAAAAAACCCGTGATCCTGATGGTCGGGGCTCATGTCATTAAAGTCGGATTGTCACCGATTCTTGCGGATCTCGTCAAACGACGAATTGTCACTCACGTGGCCATGAATAGCGCCGCTGCCATTCATGATGTCGAGACGGCGATGTGGGGTCAAACCTCTGAGGATGTCGCCGTGAATCTTCTCGACGGCACGTTTGGGATGTCGAAAGAGACGGGAGACTTTATCAACAAAGCTCTCGTGAAAGGTTTTTCCGAACGTGCTGAAGGTTACGGTGAAGCTCTCGCCAAAAAGCTTATTGCATTAAGGGCGAAGCATCGGAGTTTCAGCATTCTCGTCACGTGTTACGAATCGGGGACCCCGGTGACTGTCCATGCCGCTATTGGGACAGACATTGTGCACCAGCAGCCGAGCATGGACGGTGCGGCAACAGGAGAGCTGAGTTTTCGCGACTTCAAGATCCTGGCGAACAGTGTGAAAGAGTTGAAGAACGGGGGGGTGGTGCTCAATATTGGCTCAGCCGTGATCCTACCGGAAGTGTTTCTCAAGGCGCTTACTGTGGCCCGAAATCTCGGGTTCAAAGCCCGGGGTTTTTCAACGGCCAACTTCGACATGATTCGGCACTATAGGCCGCAGGTGAATATCGTTGAACGCCCCATTCAGAAAAGCGGTCGCGGATACAATTTTACGGGACACCATGAAATCATGGTCCCGCTGCTGGCCGCCATGGTGAAGCTGAAGCTCTCCCGCCGCGCATGACTCAGACGGCCTCCGAACCGTCGTCCATCATCGATCGGTTCAACATCCATCCATTCGTCTTCGCCGGTGTCAGCTTGGGAATCATTTTCCTGCTGTATCATGTCGGAGGCGGGATCATAGCGTTTATCGCTGTTGGGTCGAAAATCACGCGGGAAAACGTGGGGTCGGTCCGCGCGATTACCTCGACGGGTCAGCTGTTCTTCATCCTCGTGCCGACCCTGGTCTTTGCGAGGCTTCTGAGCAACCGATTCGTGGATGTCTTCTGGTGGAGGATGCCCTCTGCTCGCGAAATCGGCTTCATGCTGATCGGACTCATTTCACTTCAGCAGCTTCTTGAAGTGTACATGTTCCTTCAGGATTTGATCCCCGTTCCAGAGGTGATGCGTAAACTCTTTGACCCGATGCGTGAAATGTACAGGTCAATGTTGAAAACCGTTGTGAAGGCGGAGAGCGGGTCAGAACTGGTTCTCGTTATTCTGGTCGCCGCTGTCGTGCCTGCGTTCGTCGAAGAAATGATGTTCCGCGGTGTGGTTCAACGGACTTTCGAGAAAGTGTTCAAGCCGATTGTGGCAGTGCTTGTCACCGGGATCATCTTTGGCTTGTTTCATCTTGACCCGTTCAACGCCGTCCCTCTCATTTGCATCGGGTGTTACATGGGTTTCCTTAGAATGAGGTCGAAAAGCATTGCGTTGCCGATCGCAGCGCATTTCCTGAACAATCTTGCGGCAGTCCTCGCCATGTACCTTGGGATGGGGTTTGAAACGAAGCTGACGACCACAGAATTCGGCATTTCGGAAGCGCTTGCAGCCGTCACACAAGCCGTCGCATTCGGCGGTCTTTTCTTCTTGTCGTTTCGGGCGTACGTCCGTGCAACCGATCAACTACAGGTTGTTCAGTCATGACAAACGATACGGTAAACCGGGAGGCCATTGAATGTGAAAACCATCCCGGACAACAGGCTGTTGGCGCTTGCGCTGTGTGCGGGAAGCCATTGTGTGGCGATTGCGCCCTCAGCATCGACAAGGCAGTCCTCTGCGACCGGGAGCATCAGAAGATCCTGACGGACTGGACGACGGTGTTCGCCTGCGGCTCGGAATTCGAGGCAGACGCTCTTCAGCGAAATCTGGAAAGCGTCGGTATCCGCACGCGGGTGTTTTCCTCCCGGGATCATCTGACGTTATACTGGAAGCAACAACACGCGCCCGTTCGGGTGATGGTTCAACGAGAAGAAGCAGAAAAAGCCGTTTCCGCGATCGATGGACTGGATCTCAAGGATTACGCAAGAAATGACTGAACCACAGAACAAAGCTCAAGGCAGGTTCTCATCGTTGCCGAAAAGGATAGCCGTCGCGGCGGTGGCCATCCCCGTGATCATCCTTCTTGCCTTGCAGGGAGGCTATTGGTTTTTTGGTTTTGTGGCATTGATTTCTTCCTTTTCTCTGTTCGAGTTTTACAAGCTGGCAGAGCGTAAAGGCGTTTTCCCTCTCGTCGGCACGGGACTCTTTTTCGGAGTTATGGTGAATGCAGCTTTTGTGTATGAGCGCCTTCAACTCGATGTTTACAAATGGCTCGTCGATATGGGAATACGGATCTCCATGTTTTCGCAGCTGCAGTTCTTGCTCGTCGTTCTTGTGGTGTTTACGCTTCTCGTTCTCCTCATTGAGCTTTTTCGGGACAAAGGCTCGCCGACGCTGAATGTGGCAGTGACCGTGTTCGGAGTCGCAGGCATTTCGTTATTCTTCGGGACGTTGGCCGGAATTCGTGAAGTGTTCCCGTATGGTTTCCCGGTGTACAAGTTTTTCTCTTCTGCCGTTGCCGATGAAATTCAACTCAGCCAGATCAATCTGTGGGGAGGATACACCGTAATTTCGCTGCTGGCCTCGATTTGGATTTGCGACACAGCGGCGTATTTTGGCGGAATAGCCTTTGGCAAGCATAAGCTGTTTGAGCGGGTCAGTCCGGGTAAGACATGGGAGGGATCCATTTTTGGATTCGTGCTTGCTGTCGCGGCGATGGTGATTGCACAGAAGTTTTTTCTCACCTACTTAGCACTCCATCACTCAATCGTTCTCGGAGTTTTCGTCGGCGTGTTTGGACAGATCGGCGATTTGGTGCAATCCAGGTTCAAACGGGATGCAGGCGTGAAAGACTCATCGGCAATTATCCCGGGGCACGGAGGCGTGTACGACAGGTTCGACAGTCTGGTATTTCTAGCGCCCATTGCGTATCTTTACATAGATTTCGTTGTTCTCTCATGACGCTCGAATGGAAGAAAAAGGCCAGAAAATAAGCGTCATAACGCTGGGTTGCGCAAAGAACGTGGTCGACAGCGAAGTTCTTCTCGGGCAGCTCAAGCTGGCGAATGCGATTGTCGTAGACGACGTCCGGCATGCAGACGTCGCAGTGATCAATACCTGCGGCTTCATCGATACGGCGAAGCAGGAGTCGATTGACGCCATCATCGAAGCTGTGGAGCTGAAAAACAAGGGCCGACTCAAGAGAGTGGTTGTGATGGGATGCTTGTCGGAACGGTACTCAAAGGAATTGGCGATCGAAATCCCCGACGTCGATGCCTATGTTGGCTCAAACAAGATTGCAGAAGTCCTTGTTGAACTTGGAGTCGATTTCAAACGCGAACTCCTTGGCGAGCGCTCACTTACGTCTCCTTCGCATTTCGCCTACCTGAAAATCTCCGAAGGCTGCGACCATCCCTGCTCATTCTGCGCCATCCCGCTGATGCGCGGGCTTCACCGGTCAAAACCTCTCGAGGAGGTTCTTTCCGAGGCACGTTCTCTCGCCTCACAAGGAGTCAAGGAACTCATTGTGATTGCCCAGGACTCAACCTACTATGGGATCGACCTGTATGGCAAACGCCGGTTGCCCGAGCTGCTTGGCGAGCTGAGTTCCGTCGACGGAATTGAGTGGATACGCCTTATGTACGCCTATCCTTCGAAGTTTCCTCTTGAGGTTCTCGATGCGATGCAGGAAAACCCGAAGATATGCCGGTATCTCGACATGCCGGTTCAACATGCTTCGGATGATGTTCTGAAATCGATGAGACGCGGAATCACCAACCGGGCGACACGGGAATTGATCGCGACGATCAAGACAAGGATTCCGGACATCGCCATGAGAACGACGCTCATTGTGGGATATCCGAATGAAACCGAAAAGGACTTTGATGTACTCTACGACTTTGTGAAGAACATGCAGTTCCACCGTCTGGGAGTTTTTACGTATTCCCAGGAAGATGGAACGTCAGCTCATATTCTCGGCGATCCTGTTTCTGCCGATGTGAAGGAGGAAAGGAAGAAAGCTATCATGGAATTGCAAATGGAGATTTCGGAAAAACGGAACAAGTCTCTTATGGGCAAGAAGCTTCGTATCCTTGTCGACCGGATAGAAGGCGGTTATGCCGTGGGACGGACGGAATGGGATGCGCCGGAAATCGACCAGGAAGTGTTTGTGAGAAACAACCGGAATTTCGTCGTGGGAAATTTTTCAGATGTCAGGATAGTTGATGCGGTGGAGTATGATTTGTACGCGGAGGC
>CAYIBG010000019.1:16029-18166 GCA_964361365.1 uncultured Ignavibacteriaceae bacterium
CAGGCTCGGCCAAACCTCGATGCGATTCCCACGTTCTTTTTTGACGCGATCAGTTTTTCATCCGAACAAAAGTCCAAATCACGCGTCGACGTGTACTTGCAGGTTCCGTACGAAGAACTCAGGTTTGTGAAGGAAGGAGAGCAGTACGTTGCCCGGTATGACGTCACGATGGTCGTTTACACCCCGGATCGCAAGCTCGCTCAGGATCGATCCTGGACCGTGGAGGTTCGGGAAAAGGATTTTACGCAGACCGTGTCAAGCCGACAGTACAGTCTCACACAGCGCGGGATTGACCTGGAGGCGGGCGAATACGAATTTGTGGTCAATATGCAGGATCAGGATTCGCGTCGCAATGCGCAGCTCCGCCGCTCGCTGCTCGTGACCGATTTCGGAAAGGATTCAGTCAGCGTCAGCGATATCATGCTGGTGAACAGGGTGACGACGGAGGGGGAGAAGCGAAAAATTGTGCCCAACATATCCGGCAACGTTGGCCATCTTGCTGAGGGTTTTTTCCTCTTTTTTGAAGTGTATTCCGAAGTCCCTTCGGATTCCATCAACCTCGTGTGTCGTGTTTTCGATTCCAAGAAAGCACAGGTTTACCAGCGGGATGAAACCCAGGCGTCGGCAGGGGCGAAGACGCAATCGTTCTTTAAAGTCGAAAACATGAATCTCCCCATCGGAGCCTACATGGTCACGATGGAAGTGCAGCCGACCGGAGCTTCGAAATCAACACAGAAGGCATCGACATCGCGCTTGTTCAGTATTCGATGGTCCGACATTCCGTTTTCGATCACCGACCTGGATAAAGCGGTCGACCAAATGCGATACGTTGCCAAAGAGTCTGAAATGGAGAACATTCGATCCGCGACCGACCCTGAAGAGAAACGCAAACGGTTTCTTGAGTTTTGGTCGAAACGGGATCCGGATCCGTCTACGCCCCGGAATGAACTGATGGAGGAGTTTTACCGCCGGGTGGAATACGCAAACAAGACCTTCACGCATTACCAGGAAGGCTGGAAAACGGACCGCGGAATGGTATACATCCGTTTTGGTCCGCCCGAGCACGTGGAAAGACATCCGTTTGAGGTAAGCACAAAACCGTACGAAACCTGGTATTATTATCAGTTGCAACGCCAATTCGTATTCGTTGACGAAAGCGGTTTTGGAGACTATCGCTTACGATACCCGACGACAGACCTGTGGGGAAGGGTGCGCTAAGATTGGCAGGAAGAATTCTCGGTTGGAAAGCCGGCGTGAACACAGTTTCCGCTGGCTTTTTTTGTTTCATCCTGACGGTTGTTCCATCCGCCGCAGCTCAGGATTCCGCCCGGGTTGCATCAATCACCATCGACGGAATGCACCATCGTTCCGAATCCGAAATTCTCGGGATCCTTCACACCAGGGCCGCCCAACCGTTTCGAACCGCCGCCTTTCAACAGGATCTTAAAAGGCTCGTTGCATGGTACGGCGAGGAGGGCTTCCTGGAAGCCTCGGTCGATTCTGTCCATTCCACGGCAACGCAGGAGGGCCTTCATATCAACGTGGCGCTCAGCGAAGGAAAGCAGGCCGTTGTCGGCCCGGTGTCGTTCGAAGGAAATCGGGTCTTCACGCATGACGAATTGGAAGCTGCCATCGAGACTCGTACGGGAGCTCCGTTTTCATTTGTCCGTATTGAATCGGATATCCAGAACCTGCTGAAACGCTATGAAGATTCGGGTTTCTCGTTCGCCAAAATTGCTGTGAAAGACATCGTCCTGGAGCGCGGTGAGGAAACCCGGGCGCTCATCACGTTGACGATCGACGAAGGCAGGCAGGTTCTTGTTTCCGAAGTGCGTGTCGAAGGCAATAAATCGACTCGCGACTTTGTCATCGTGAGGGAGGCGAGGCTGAAGGAGAACGATATATTTCGCGGAGATATGGCGCGGAGAGTTCAAAGACGTCTGGAACGCCTGCAGTTGTTTGCGTCCGTTTCTGAGCCGGAGCTCTATCTCACGGAGGATGGACGAGGCGGGCTTCTGGTGAGGGTGACCGAGGGAAACCCGAACTCTTTCGACGGCATCGTCGGTTACTCTCCGTCGCAGCGCCAGGGTGAGGACGGCTTTTTCAACGGACTCATCGACGTGCAATTCAGGAACAT
>CAYIBG010000020.1:0-18074 GCA_964361365.1 uncultured Ignavibacteriaceae bacterium
TACTCTTCGGCGGCCTTTTTCTCGTGGCCAAGGCAACGCATGAGATCCACAACAAGCTCGAGGGGGAAGAGGGCGAGACTTCGAAGGCCGTGAAGCCTTCGTTCACCAGTATCATCGTCCAGATTCTCCTCCTCGACATAGTATTTTCGCTCGATTCCGTCATCACAGCCGTCGGCATGGCGAATATTCTTGCGATCATGGTTGCGGCTGTGGTCATCGCTGTAGGGTTCATGCTCGTGTTTGCCGGCCCCATCAGTGATTATGTACACCGGCATCCAACGATCAAGATGCTGGCGCTTGCCTTTTTGCTCCTTATCGGAGTAACGCTGATTGCCGAAGGATTCGACCAGCATGTGTCGAAGGGCTACATTTATTTTGCGATGGCTTTCTCTGTGTTCGTAGAAATGCTGAACCTCCGT
Source organism: uncultured Ignavibacteriaceae bacterium (assembly GCA_964361365.1). GTDB lineage: Bacteria > Bacteroidota > Ignavibacteria > UBA10030 > UBA10030 > JANOGR01. Next base: position 420 of record CAYIBG010000020.1, read on the forward strand.
TTGCGTAAACGGGTCGCTCCGGTCGAACTGAGGGAGGCTGTCGTCGAATCAAGGAAATGACCCCGGATCTGGTCATACAAAGTGAGAGAGTTGTCACCTCGCGCGGAATTCGGAAAGCGGCCGTCGTCATCCGCCAGGGTAAAGTGGCAGACATTCGGGCCTATGGAAAGACACCAGGCAAGCCATTGCTGGATTTTGGGAAGCTCGTTGTCATGCCCGGGCTTGTTGATACGCATGTCCACATCAACGAACCCGGCCGGGCGGGGTGGGAAGGATTCGAGACCGCCACGAAGGCGGCGGCTGCGGGGGGAATCACCACACTCGTAGACATGCCGCTCAACAGTTCTCCCGTTATCACAACCGTCAAAGATTTTCGAGCGAAGATTCATGCCTCGAAAGGAAAGCTCTGGGTTGATTGCGGCTTTTACGGAGGCCTGATCCCAGGAAACACGAACGAGCTCAAACCTCTGATGGACGCGGGAGTCCTCGGGGTCAAGGCTTTCCTCGTTCATTCCGGCATCGACGAGTTTCCGAATGCAACTGAAGCCGATTTGCACTCCGGCATGCCGGTGATTGCCAAGGCCAAAATTCCCCTGCTTGTTCATTGCGAACTTTCCGGCGCCAATCCGCAACTCGCAATTCGCAATCCGAAATCATATCACGATTACCTCGCCACCCGCCCCCGCGAGTGGGAACAAGGTGCCATACAACTCATGATTCGCCTCTGCAAGGAATACAAATGTCGGACGCATATTGTTCATTTGTCTTCTGCGGATGCTGTGCCCACACTGAAGAAAGCCCGAAAACAGAAGCTTCCTCTCACTGTTGAAACTTGTCCGCATTATTTGTTCTTTTCCGCAGAGGAGATTCCGGATGCCGACACGCGTTTCAAATGTGCACCTCCGATTCGCGAAAGCGAAAATCGGGATCGACTGTGGAGAGCATTGAAAGACGGCGTCATCGATTTCATTGTGTCCGACCATTCACCGAGCCCTCCGGAACTGAAGATGCTGAAAGAGGGCGATTTTCAGAAAGCGTGGGGAGGAATTGCCTCGCTCCAGTTAGGGTTGTCGATTGTCTGGACCGAGGCCCGGAAAAGGGGGTTTTCTGTTGAAGACATCGCCCGATGGATGTGCGGGAAACCTGCGGAGCTCGTTGGGCTCAAAGGAAGAAAAGGGTCCTTGCGCATTGGTAGCGATGCTGACATTGTTGTTTGGGATCCTGAAGCATCGTTTGTCGTCGAGGTTCAGAGCATTTTTCATCGGCATAAAGTAACGCCATACCTGGGTCGAACACTTTTCGGAAAAGTATTTCGCACATTTCTCAGCGGCCAGACAGTTTTTGAAAACGGACGACATGTTGACGGACCGCACGGATCGATAATTTTGCGAAGTACCCTATCGAGGAAGCGAAGGATCAAAATAACAACAAAGAGGAAATAATGGAAACATCTCTGACGGCAGCATTCTCAGGATTAGTCGATCTCGCATCCGAACGAGTTGGCGGGAAAGCTCTTGTCGCCAGCGATGAGTTCTTTGCTCCCAAATCAAACCTACTCAAGGCAACCCGTCCTGTTTTCATCCCGGACAAGTTCACTGATCGCGGCAAGTGGATGGACGGATGGGAATCGAGGCGCAAGCGGACGGAAGGGTATGATTGGTGCATTATCAAACTCGGAACTCCGGGCATCATTAAAGGGTGCGATATCGACACGAGCCACTTCTTGGGCAACAACCCATCCTTTGCATCTCTCGAAGGCTGTGCTGTTTCAACTCGGAGGTTCAATGCCGGATCTGCTTCCTGGAAGGAGATCCTTCCGAAATCACCAGTGAATCCCGGTTCGCAGAACGTGTTCGCCATTTCAAGCAGTGAGCGATGGACACACATCCGGCTCAATATTTTCCCCGACGGAGGTGTTGCAAGGCTGCGGGTGTATGGCGAAGTCCTGCCGGATTGGAGCAAAGTGAGGAAGAACGCCGTTGTCGACCTTGCTGCAGTGGAGCACGGCGGCGTTGTTGTGGCCGCGAGCGACATGTTCTTCGGTTCCAGGGGGAATCTCATCATGCCTGGTAGAGCCATGAACATGGGCGACGGGTGGGAGACGAAGCGGCGACGCGGCCCGGGATATGATTGGGTGATTGTGAAACTTGGCCGGGCGGGTCGCATCAAAAGAATCGAAGTAGACACGAACCATTTCAAAGGAAATTTTCCCGACATGTGTTCGATCGCCGTCTGCGACACAACCGGCGCTTCGGTCGATGCATCCGCCTTGCCCGCGTTCCGGTGGACTGAAATCCTCGCGAAAACAAAACTCAGCGCGAACAAACGCCATTTCTTTCAAAAAGAACTGCATGAATCAGGCAAAGTCACGCATATCCGGCTCAACATCTACCCCGACGGTGGTGTGAGTAGATTTCGGGTTTTTTGCCTTCCTGCGTGACCTGCGTCGCTGTGGAATCCCGGCAATTCATGTAACTTTGACGTCGCCCGTGACTCTCCATGATATTAATAATCTCTCCTTTGAGGCCGCATATATTGAGTTTCACCGATGTTGCGGAGCCAAAAAATGGGTCTCTCAAATGGCCGACGGGCGTCCGTTTCGCTCGCGAGACACTCTCATGACGGCAGCCGACACAATCTGGCAGAACCTTGAGCCGTCTGAATGGAAGGACGCCTTCGGACATCATCCGAAGATAGGCGATATCGAGTCTCTCAAGCAAAAATTTGGTTCGACGGCAACATGGGCAGAAGGCGAACAATCGGGTGTTCAGACGGCGTCGGACGAAATCCTGATGAAGCTCGCTGAGGGAAACAAGGAATACGAAGAGAAGTTCGGATACATTTTCATTGTGTGTGCAACGGGCAAAAGCGCCCACGAAATGCACCTCCTTCTTGAACAACGGTTGCAGAACGACCCCGAACATGAACTGACGATCACCGCCGAGGAACAGCGCAAAATCACACGAATCAGACTCGAAAAACTTCTCGCCTAACCACATGCAACGCAGGACCCGTCAGTTTCTTCTGTTTTTCTTCATTGTTTTCACCCTCTACACGATTCTCAATTCGTATATCTTTATCAGAGGCCTCGGCGTTGTTCCTCCTGAATTCCATCCGTGGTATATCATTGGTTTTGTCTTCCTGGCTTATTCCTACTGGTGGGGCAGATTGCTCGAACGGGTGACGTTGGCCTGGCCGACAAAGCTACTTGTTTTCACAGGAGCTTACTGGCTATCGGCGATGGTGTACTTCTATATGATTCTGATAACGATCGACGTCTTAAGGCTCATCAATCATGTGATCCCAATTTTCCCGACATTCATTTCCGCCAATCCCGGACTTGCCGCCCGGGTGACCGCCATCAGTGTCGTGGGTATTGTCTCTCTCGTTGTCGCAGCGGGGCATTTCAACGCCCGCAGGCCGCGTCTCACGAAGCTCGATCTGATGATTCCGAAGAACTCGCATCCGCTCAAATCGCTGAACATCGTGGTCGCTTCCGATATCCACCTCGGCACGATTGTGAGCAAGAAGAGGCTCGAACGGATTGTAGAGTCGATCAACGCTCTCAACCCGGACCTTGTGCTCCTGCCCGGCGATGTCGTGGATGAAGACCTCGGGCCCGTCATCCATCAGAATATTGGCGAAACACTACGCACCATCAAATCGAAATACGGAGTTTTGGCCTGCACCGGGAATCACGAGTACATAGGAGGCGTTGAGGATGCGTTCCAGTATTTGACTGACCACGGAATTCGTGTCTTGCGCGACAGTTTCATAAAGGTTGCAGACAGCGTGTTTGTCATCGGCCGTGAAGACAGGGCTATTCGCCAGTTTGCAGGGAAGGTGAGAAAACCGCTGGAAGAAATCATGGCAGGTGTTGACAAGGATTATCCGGTCATTCTCATGGATCACCAGCCGGCGCATCTCGAGGAGGCCGTACAGCACGGCATCGACCTTCAGCTTTCGGGCCATACGCACCACGGACAGCTGTGGCCATTCAGTTTTATCACAAAAAAGTTGTTCGAGGTCAGTTGGGGCTACAAGTTGAAAGAACGCACACACGTGTATGTGTCCAGCGGCGTTGGCACGTGGGGACCGCCGGTGCGAACAGGCAACAGGCCTGAAATTGTTCAGATTCATTTGAGCTTTCACTAGCGGCTCGGAATTCCCGCCCCCTTGCATACGGCAGAATCTTGTTTTACCATTCCACCCATTCTTTTCACGGGAGGCAGAGCATTGAATCACAAACTTTTCGCGATCGGGCTTGTTGTGTCCACAGGCACAATGCTGGCGCAGCAACCAACCATGCACACCGAGTCAGCTCTGACGCTTGGAAAAGGAAAAGTCCAGGCGGGCCTTGCCGTGGAGTATCTCCGGAAGAATTCGCCCACGCTCCCCGATTTTCCGCAGTCGTTGTGGCGCGTGCTTGTTCTTGGCTGGCATCACGGCGTTGCTGAGAATGTGAATTTCGACCTCGACTGGCTGGGCGGGCTTACAGCCTCATTCCCGAACGGCTCGCGTGGTTTCGACTGGGGCGACCTCATGGTATCCACCAAAATCACGTTCATCAGAGAAAATGAAAGTGTCCCGGCCATCGGAGTTCGCACAATGGTGAAACTCCCAAATTCGTCCTACGCCGAGACCCGGCTCGGGAGTAATAAAACGGATTTCCATTCGTACTTACTACTTTCAAAACACTTTGATGACATCGAAACCCGATTAAACCTGGGATTTTCCATCGTCGGCGATCCTCTGAATGTTAATGTCCAGGATGATGTCTACGGCTTCAACGCGGCCCTCATCACACCCATCGCCGCGGGGGCTGTGTTTTTCATTGAGCTCGTCGGTTTTTCAGGATATACTGACCACAACAGTAAATTGCTCAGCCGGTACGGCATGATGCTTGACTTCGACGTCTATGAATGCAGCATCTACAGTTCGTTCCGCGCGGCCGGGGACGACGGGGATTTTGGCAATGCTTTCGAAGCGAGTGAAAACTGGAGCATCGGTTTTTCGGTCACCCGTACATTCGGTCTCAGTCTCGAATAATTCCCGCGTGCGTCTTTTCATCGTCACGTGCGCGTGGGTTCTTTCCGCTTCTCCTCTCTTTTCTCAATTGCTCTCCACCAGGATCTCCCGTCAGCACTGGGGGCTGGGAAGTTTTAGCGATATCCGGTTTGGCAGGCTGAGCATCGTCCACGAGCCGACCGGCGACCAGCTCGCTGTGTCGACTTTGCGGGATATTTTTCCTGCCTCCGCCCGTGCTTCTACAAAAAGTGCTTCGCCCGGGGATGGGGCTCCGCTTTTTATTGTGTCGCATTTCGATGGCGGTGTACGAAACGAGCTTGGCGGGGTTTTCAATTCGTTCGCGCGAGAGCCGAGTTCAGCGGCGGCGTCCATCTGGGACCGAATGGGAGCCCGGCCTGCCCTCCGGCTCGAATTCGATAAGCGTGAGGCCGGTTTCTGCGGGATGTGGGTTCATTTGTTCAACTCCACTGCACCGCTGGAATCTCGCGTGTACCTTGACGCATCTCCGTTTGATTTCATCTCGTTCTGGATTCGTGGTACTTCCGAGGGTGAAAAAATCCGCCTCAAGCTTGCCGATGCTTCGTGGGAATTGAAGGAAGACGCCGTGGAGGTTGGAGAGCTTTCGAGATTCCTTCCGTTTGGCTCCATCACAACCGATTGGCAGCGCGCGGTTATTCCTCTGGCAAACCTTCCGGATGAAATCAGAAAAAACGAACTTGCCGCCATCTCGTTCGAAGTTGTCTCTTCTGGAAAAGGCGCTGTAGAGGTCAAGACACTTGCTTTTTGCCGGGACATGGCTTCGCTCCCGCCACTTCCTCCGCTCCGACAGACAACTGAGCAGCTTCGCGCTTTCGACAAAGCGCTCTGGGTATGGAATACAGACGACATCTTCAAGGATCGAGCAAAACAGAGCAAACTGTTCAACCTTTTGGAGAAACAGAATTTTAACCACATCTTTCTTGCTCTTCCCTATCGATTGTCGTCATCTCGTGACTCCGGCATTGTCATCGACGAGAAACGGTTCAGGCCTTTGCTCTCGAGGCTGAACAAAATGGGCATCAATGTTCATGCCTTGATTGGAGACAAGGACTTCATTTTTCCCGAGCAGCGCGCCTTTGTCACAGCAACGTTGGAAAACATCATATCGTTCAACTCCCGGTCAAAGCCTGTCGAGCGATTCTACGGAATCCATCTTGACGTTGAGCCTTACCTGTTGCCCGGGTTCAACGGGACGCGACAGGATTGGATCCTGGCGAACTTTGTTGGCGTGCTTGAACACGTTTCTGTGATAGCGAAACGTGCAAACCTGTTCACCGGAGCGGACATCCCTTTCTGGCTGGATGTCCCTGATGAATTTACCGGCGATTATTTGCGCGTCAATATCAACGGAACTCCCCGACGAATCATCGATCACATTATTGATATCATGGACCTCGTTGTGCTGATGAGTTACAGAACCGTTGCGGATGGCGCCGACGGAATCATCATGCATTCCTCCGGTGAAATCGAATACGCTGAGGAAAACGGAAAGCAGGTGCTTGTCGGACTGGAAACTCATTCGCTGCCCGACGAAGATGCGATGACATTCAGAGGAGAGCCAACGAAGGGACTGCCTCAAAATGAAAGTAGTACAACGCTGGTTCTCTCTCCTTCCGACGACTCCGCTATGGTTTGGCTTGTTCAGCCGGGTCAATTCGATCTATTCAGAAGCTTTGTCAAAACCCAGAATATAGCTTCGTCATCGGTATTGTCCTGGCAAGTATCGAAAAGTGTTCCTGTGCGGGGCGATAAACTCAGTTTCGCCAAACACGGAATTGACGCTTTGGATCGTGTGATGATGCAATCTCAGGCCGGATTGAAGGACGTGAAATCATTTCGAGGGTTCGCCATTCACCATTTCCAATCGTTTCTGCCAATGTTTGAACGGTCGAGACGCTGACCCCGTTGACCCTTCCGCCTCTTTTATTTACTATGTGAAGCGTTTTGTCATCAGAGAACTCTCGCATCGTGATGTCATCCCTCTCAGTCGAAATACAAAAAGAAGTACTCGAACAGCTCGGTTCTACAAACCGTCATTTCGCTACCATGTACCCTGGTGACCGGGCCGAACGGCAACCGGTTCACACCGTCTACGGCGGCGCGCAGATTTTCAAAGCCGAGACGGCCCGCAAACTCGGCGCCGTTGCTCTCCATTCACTGAACGAAAACGCACCGAGCGCATCCGTTTTTGCCAAAGCCCTGGGATTGAAGGGGAGCTCTTTTTTCTTGAGGACTATTTACGACCGTGTCGTTGCGAAACTTAAGGCTGAGCCTGTCGAAGATTTCCGGATAGATTTTGAAGACGGCTACGGCAATCGCCCGGATGCAGAGGAAGACCGACACGCCGAGTTTTGTGCCACCGAAGTTGCCAGAGGACTTGCTGAAAAAACTCTCCCGCCTTTTATCGGATTCCGCATTAAGCCATTGACGGAAGACCTGAAAACCCGCGCCATCCGGACTCTTGATATCTTCATCACCAGCCTTGTGAAGAAGACCGGGGGAAAACTGCCAAACGGGTTTGTTGTAACAATTCCCAAGGTGGTGATGCCGGAGCAAATCAGGTTATTGGTGAGACTCTTGAAAAAACTCGAATCCAAAACCGGACTTCCGGATCGATCTTTGAAGATTGAACTCATGGTGGAAACCCCGCAGTCGATCTTCAATCACAAGGGCGAAGTGGCCATCCCTTCGTTCGTGGAAGCATCCGAAGGCCGGTGCGCTGCAGTGCATTTTGGCGTCTATGATTACACAGCATCGAACAACATTACAGCTCAGTACCAGAGCATGGTTCATCCTGCATGCGACTTTGCCCGGACAGTCATGAAAGTCTCGCTTGCAGGTACTGGCATCTGGCTATCGGACGGTGCGACGAACATCATGCCGGTCGGTCCGAATCGACCGAAGGACGGCAAAGGCCTTTCAGTAAAGCAGAAGGCTGAGAATCGTAAAGCCGTTCACCGCATTTGGAAGCTGAACTTCGAGCATATCAACCATTCGTTGATGAACGCCTATTATCAAGGTTGGGACCTCCACCCCGCCCAGCTTCCGGTTCGGTATGCCGCCGTTTACAATTTTTTCCTCAAGGAGCTCGAGTCTTCATCGAGGCGACTCAAGACATTCATGGAAAAGGCGGCTCAAGCAACACTCATCGGCGATGTTTTTGACGACGCGGCAACGGGGCAGGGCCTCTTGAATTTCTTCCTGCAGGGAATTGGATGCGGAGCAATTAAAGAAGAAGAGACAAGTGCGACGGGACTGACGATTGAGGAAATCCGAAGCCGGTCATTCGTGAGGATCTTGAAAGCGCGAAAAACCATTACGTAATCTGGAGCAGAAATGAAAAGCCCAATCACAACGCACGTCTTAGACACAACCAGGGGAAAGCCGGCCTCCAGCATCCCTGTGATCCTGGAAAAAAAGGAGAAATCCGGAGAATGGAAAACAATGGCAAATCGACAGACGGATGGCGACGGCCGTGTCACAGATTTGCTGCCGCAGGATCACAGACTTGAAGCGGCCAGTTATCGGCTCACTTTCGATACAGAGGCGTATTTTGTTTCTCAGGGCGTGAAGAGCATGTTCCTGAGCGTCGTCATCCCTTTCGAAGTCAAGGACACGAAAGAGCACTACCACATACCGCTGTTGTTGAGTCCGTTTGGATACTCAACCTATCGAGGAAGCTAGTCATGCAATTTGATTGGAACGAGTGGCTGCACATCATCACCCGCTGGGTCCACGTGTTTGCGGGAATCTTGTGGATCGGCACGACGTATTTTTTCACCTGGCTCGATGGCCGTTTCCACGAGATGGAGGATGCCGCCAAAGGCGACTCAGATGAATCGAAAGTCTGGATGGTGCACAGCGGCGGGTTTTACGTCGTGGGAAAACAGTCGAAGCCGAGCTTACTGACCGCCAAGCTCCATTGGTTCAAATGGGAGGCGGCGATTACATGGTTAAGCGGGATGGTGTTGCTTGTGCTGGTGTATTACACAGGAGGCTTGCTGGTGGATGCCGCGTACGGAGAGACGACTTCGATGTTGATCGGACTGGGCTCACTCATCCTCGCATGGTTTGTCTACGATTTCCTGTGGAACTCTCCCCTCGGGTCGAACGAGCGGATCGCTGTTGTGATTTCGTTTGCTCTCTCCGTTGGAACCATTTATGCGTTCAGCAAGTTGTATGGCGGCCGGACTGCGTTCATTCAAGCCGGGGCGATGTTCGGAACTCTGATGACCGCAAACGTGTGGCTCTGCATCCTTCCGGGACAGCGGAAAATGGTTGCCTCACTTCAGAAAGGCGAAAAGCCGGACCTGACACTCGGAGCCAGAGCGAAAACGCGCTCAAAGCATAATACCTTCATGATTGTTCCGGTTGTGTTCATCATGATCAGTAATCACTATCCAGTGGGAACATATGCGGCCGAGTATAACTGGATTGTGCTCTCGGTGGTTGTATTGATCGGATGGATTGCAGCAAGGTATTTGCGCAGAGCATAAGTGAGGCGATAGCGGAGTTTATCCTCTCTCGCAGAAGTTTTTACGCAATCAAGGAACTACTAAAAAGGCCAGCCATGGATGAATTTGCTTTTGATGAAGAACGGAAGAGAGTTCAAGAAGCTCTGAATCAGGCTAAGAAAAAGGAGCTTGCCGAGAAATACGGCGCGCATTTCTCGGATGAATCTCAACTCTCCCCCGACGGCGAATCGAAATGGCTGAACTATATAGAAGAGTTCGAGCGACAGTTCGAACATGCCAATCGGATAAAAATAAGGGAGTTCGTTGGTAATCCAGCGTTCACTGCGTTGGCGAAGGTTCCGGCTGGACAGCTTGAATCGGAAGTCGAGAGTGTCCTGGACTTCCTTTCACTCCACAACATTAATGTGAGCTGCCTGGCAGAAGTCTCGAATGAAGCCCTCTATCGGTTCCTGACAATTGAATTAATGGACGAAGACACCGACGATATCAGGATCGAGGGGATGACACACAACTTCATCTATGAAGAATTTCACCCAAACGATGAATACGATGCGAAGAGCGCAGCTGAGGAATTTCTCTCGAACCTCTTTGGACGTCAGGAAGAATGGGTGCTGAATGGTTTCGCCAAAGATGAGATGTACGACACTCTTGGAATACGAACGACCTCGGAACAAATGGGAAATCTCATCCGCTCGTTTTACGCCCGGTACGCCGCATTTACAAACCATGCATACGAATGTATCGAATGCACTCTGAACGGAGATTACGCTACCGTCAGACTTCAGGGTGAATGGGCAGGCTTGAAAGCGGGATCGCTGGAAACCGTATCGCTGAAGGGTCTCTATGAATCAAAGATGAAGAAAAGTCCTTACGGGGGTTATGACCTGATACAAGTAAATTTTCCCGGGTTTATGACTTAGCCTGGTGGTGCATGGGAATAACTATTTACTATCGCGGCAAAATAAACCAAGCCGATTTGGTAGACAGGTTGACCGACGAGATGGAGGACTTCGCACATTCTTTGGAGTGGCGTACCCAGCACTGGAAGGAAGATTGGTCAAAAAAATCGCCCCCTGGAAGGCTCTCCCAAGGTAGAAAATCGATTCGGCCATCCGGTCATGCTTCACTGCACGCAATAACCCTCTTCCCTCACAAAAATTGCGAATTAGTGTCACTGATTTTTGATTCCAATGGATATCTTGCTGATGCCCGCGTCACAGCGATGCAGGCTCAGACGGTGATGAAGCGTGATGGCTCATGGGTCTCCACAAAAACGCAGTTCGCTCCGCTCGAATCGCACATAACCATTGTCAAACTGCTGCAGTATTTGAAGAAACGATACATCGCCAATCTGGAGGTCATTGATGAAGGCGGATATTGGGAGAGCCGCGATGCAGGTCAGTTGAAGCGCAGGCTCGACTCGATCAATAGCAGCCTGGACCTTCTTGAATCTCCATTATCGGCAAGCCGGCCACGAACTCTGAAGGCAATGTCGCCTGAAGAATTGGTTCTGATGACAGAGAGAATCATGAAAGAGAAGTTTGGGGATGACTAGGGATAAGAACGATTTGTTGAAGATGGCGAACAATCCGGATTTTATTCCCGGCATATACAACTACTGTGATCGCTGGTGTGAGCGCTGCCCATTTATGCTGCGGTGTATGGTCTATGCAATGGAGAAAGAAGACTTTCCAAGTCAACAGAGTCGTGACATCAAAAACAAGGAATTTTGGCAAAAGATTGAACAATCGTTGGTACTCGGCAGCGATTTGTTGCGAGACATGGCAAAAGCTCGAGGCATTGAGTTACCCTCTGTTTTGCCGGAAGAGGTAGCGCGTGAACGGAGAAAGAACCGAGAGGAGGCAGAACATACAGCCATTGCTCAGGAGGCTCGTCGTTATTCCACCGTTACCACTGAGTGGTTTCACGCGCATAAGCACATGTTCACAATGAAGGGCAACATGCTGACAAGAGAGGTTGAACTCGGCATTAAAGAACCTGAATTGACTGCGGTAACTATTTCTGAGGCTGTGGAAGTGATCCGATGGTACCAGGATCAAATTTGGGTGAAGCTAATGCGCGCTCTCCACGGGGGACACCAAGAGGAAGAACTTGACGACGACGATGAGTTAGAGAATTTTCCAAAGGATTCCGACGGGTCGGCGAAGGTTTCACTCATTGGGATCGACCGGTCCATTGGCGCGTGGAGTCAGTTGCGGGAGAATCTTGAAGATGAGTCCGGCAGTGTTCTGAACATTCTCGCGGATTTGTACGCCTTGAGAATGAAGGTCGAAAAACGTTTCCCCGGGGCGCGTTCGTTTGTCCGGCCAGGATTTGACCAAGAGATCTAAACAAAAAAGCCTGCCATCTCGCGATGACAGGCTTTTGAAGCCGGCAAAAAGAAACGTGAGTGTCCGACTAAGAGTCGGACTCTACTCCTTAATCCCCTTTTTTCTTCTGCTGCTGCTTCGTCCGCTCTTCTGTCCACGGCGGTGTAATTCCATTCGTCCGCGCGTAGGCGATCGCCTGGCCGATCGTTTCGTGCTGGTGCGTCGCGCTGAGAAATATCATATCGAGAACGGTCATCTTGTTCCCGAAGAAGTCCACTTCTTTCCCATAACTGCTTTCCTCTGTTTTCTTCACCTGCTCGTTGATGAATGCAAACGATTTCTTCATCGCTTCCACGATTTGCTTCTTGTCTGTCGTTGATTTTTCCAGCTTCATCGGGTCGACACCCTCGGGGAGTGCCGCGCCGATTGTTTTCATCATAAGGTAATTCCCTGAGGCGACATGCAAAAAAGCCTCTGCTATCGAGCGAACGCCATCGGCCGGCCTCCAGCCATATTTCTCCTGCGGAACGGCTTCCGCAAGCTGAACAAACTGGTTTTCCACAAACATCGATTGCTTCAGGAATGCTCCCTTCACCCCGCCCGGCATTTCCATCTTTTTCTCCTGCGCTGAAGCGAGGGTAACCATGAAGATTACCAACAACACAAGTGTTAATCGAAGTGTTCTCATACATCCTCCTTTAGTGAATAGTGGGCAAGATAGGGCAGACAAGGTAACACTCTTGTGGGACAACGTCAATTCTGCTTTTGAACGAGGCCGGTGGAAGCCGTTTCGCCTCGAAAACGGTTGAAAACCGAGGTTAGGCAGCTGATCCGTTGGCGAATCGAATAATTCTGGTCCAGCTGAGGAGTTTCATGATCGGATTGTGAATTACTATTTCTTTGGCTTGAAATCGGAAGGCCGCTTCTTTTGAAAACCAAAATGCCAACGAATTGCTTCGACGGTCCGGGCTGCGGACTTTCCATCGCCGTACGGATTTACACTCGTCGCCATCTTGCGGTATGCCTGCGGGCTCTGAAGAAGCGTCTTCACCGCATTGTAGATCTTCTCAGCATCAAGTCCTACAAGTTTGGCTGTTCCAGCCTTAATCGCTTCCGGACGTTCAGTCACCGTTCTCAATACGAGGACTGGTTTTCCAAGTGCAGGCGCTTCTTCCTGAAGCCCGCCTGAATCCGTTATGACGAAGAAACAGAGGTTAAGCAGGTTGACAAATTCCTTGTAATTTAGCGTCTCGAGAAGTTTCACGGTCGGGATACCGGTCAGCACGTCGAAAACGACCTTGCGTATTTCCGGATTTTCATGGACCGGAAAAGCAAAGATGACGTCCTGATAGCTTTCCGCCAGCATCCGGATTGCCCTGCAAACAGCGTGTATCGGTTCACCCCAGTTTTCACGCCGGTGGGAAGTGATCAGAACAACCTTCTTCCCTCGATTGCTCGCTTCTGCGATTTCCTGAACCTGAGACGAAACGAACCGGTAGGCAGGCTGCACAGCGGCCTTGAGCGCGTCAATCACGGTATTCCCCGTGACAAAAATGACCTCCGGTTTCACATGTTCTTTCAGCAGCGTCTTCTTCGCCGTCTCCGTCGGAGCAAAGTGCAAGTCGGCGATGTGTGCTGTCAAACGGCGGTTAATTTCCTCCGGGAACGGGTTGTATTTGTCAAGCGTGCGTAAACCGGCTTCCACATGTCCGACGGCCGCCTTATGATAGAATGCGACGAGACTCGCCAGAAATGTGGTTGAGGTATCACCCTGTATGAGAACCATGTCTGGTTTCACCCGTGCAACAATGCTATCGAGCCCTTCGACGGTCCGGGCGGTGATTTGAGACAGGGTTTGGCCTTTTTCCATGATATTCAGGTCAAAATCGGGCCTGATATCGAACACCTGAAGTACCTGGTCTAGCATGCGGCGGTGCTGTCCGGTTGCAGCAGTTATCGTTTTGAACTCATTAGGATACTTCCGCAGCTCCGAGATAACTGGAGCCATTTTGATCGTATCCGGACGCGTACCAAATATGCAAAGGATGGTTTTCATAAAGGTAGGTCGGCGTTAATGCCGTCCTACGGGGAAAACAATGTACGCAGACTTTTCTTCATTGTTCAATGGTTTTTTCTTTGCTCTTCCAAGGTGCGCTATGTACATTCATTGAATCCGAAATTACTGCGATGACACTCAAAAACAAATATCATCTGTTGATTCTTGCACTACTGATTTTTCTGCAGAACGGATGCAGTTCTTATGTCACGCGGATTGTGACAAGGTCGCTGACAAACATCGGTGAACCGATAGAGCCTGCGCCTTCAACGATTTCAAAACCGGTGCTCGAAAACGCAGACCTTGCCGTCTCATGGGTCGGCCACGCAACAGTTCTTATCCAGATCCGGGACAAGGTGTTTATCACCGACCCCCTCCTGACGGAAACCGTCGGAATGATCATGAAACGGCTTGTGCAGCCGGCTCTTGATCCATGGCTCCTTCGTAAGATTGATTTTACGCTGGTTTCCCACACGCATTTCGACCATTTCAGTTTCGGCAGTCTTGACATGCTTCCAAAAAACGGCACCCTGTTGCTGCCGCTCGGCGCACTTCACTACGCGCCGGATTTCGGCTTCAAAGAAATCAAAGAAATGAAACCCTGGGATGTTACCGAGGAAGACGGCGTGCGCGTCACTGCCGTGCCAGTCAAGCACTTCAGCGGAAGATACGGGTTTGACTCCCCGTGGATGAGGGACCATGGGTATACTGGCTACGTGATTGAATACGCCGGTTATACTGTGTTCTTCGGAGGCGACACTGGGTATCATCCAGAATTGTTCAAGGAAATCGGGCGTCGCTTTAAAGTGGATGTGGCAATTCTTCCCATCGCACCCGTTTCATTAAGCTCGTTGGGGTCAGGTGTTCATGTCGGTCCGGTCGGTGCGCTTCAGATCTTCAAAGATGTCAACGCGAAATACATGGTTCCCATACATCATCGCACATTGAACTACGGGTCTGATTCTCCGCCGACGACGGCCGTGGAGTTCCTACGAAAGAGCTCTCAGGAAATGGGGCTGGCGTCAAGTATCGTCGACCTGCAGATCGGAGAACAACGTGTTTTGTTTGACAGACAGACGTCACCAGCGACGGGCAACGACGCAGAGAATCCTTAAAAACTAACCCGACGATTTCTATGAAGAAAATATTCCTCGCCGCGACACTTCTTGTTGTTGGCCTTTCAGCCCAGCCGAAAGTTCTTTTGTATTATGACATGGAAGGCCTCTCCGGTATTAACCACTGGAAAATGACGAGCTTCGGCTATCCAGAGTATGAACAAGGCAGGAAGTTCCTGACAAGCGACGTCAACGCTGCCATTGCAGGACTCATCGACGGCGGCGCGAAACACATTGTCGTGACGGACGCTCATGGCAGCGGCAATCCTGAGCCCGATATTCTGCTCGACCAGATGGACAAACGAGCCGTCTTTGAGTTTCGCGACTCGGCGTTTGCCCCTTATACGGATATGCCGAATGCCTCCTACCAGGCGATCGTGTGCATCGGCATGCATGCGAAAGCGAATTCAAACGGATTTCTTGCGCATACTTACACGATTGAACCGGCCTTTAACGTGAACGGCACGGATTTCACAGAAACCACGATCATTGCCGCATCGGCTGCGAGATACGGAGTGCCGGTGATTATGGTTTCAGGCGATCAAGTTTTGGAAAAGCAAATCAAAGATCAGTTTCCTGAAGTTGTTTATGCCGTTGTCAAGAATGCGCGAAACAGAGCCGAATGCGATACCATTCCGCAGAGAGTTGTTCAGAAATCAATTTACGGGGCGGCGAAACGTGCTATGCAAAACCTGGTACGCTACACGCCTTTCGTTCTCAAAAACCCTTTGACATTCAACATGTCCTTCCAAAATCGGGCACAGGCGAATCGAGTATTTTTTTATCCTGGACTGAACCGAGTTGATGACCTCACTGTCTCTTTTCCCGCCGAGAATTTCATTGACGGATACAAGCAGAGTTTACGCCTGGTGAGTCTTTCCGCACCAGACCGAACCGGACTTCTCTTTCAAATCTTAAACAAACATCCTCAAGGAAAGGAAATTCTCGATCAATACCAGGACCTCTTGCATATGCGTTGGCTGGAGCCGGAGAAGATGCCGAAACAGGAATCACCGCCTCCGCGAAAACGATGGCACGGAGCACAATAGAGGGTTGCTTGTGAAACGAAGGAACTTATGAAACAGAACACGGAATTGCGATCCTTGCTCCAGACCATCGACGAATGTTTTGCGAAAAGAGCCTGGCACGGCCCAAACCTGAGAGGTTCCATTCGTGGATTGTCTGCCCGGCAAGCCGCATGGCGTCCATCTCCGAAACGCCACAACATCTGGGAAATCGTTGTACACTGCGCTTACTGGAAGTATGTGGTCCGGCGGCGAATCCTCGGCGAGAAGAGAGGTTCATTTCCCCTGGAAGGCAGCAACTGGTTTCGACGGCCCGAGAATAAGTCAGAAGTTGCATGGAGACGCGACATCCAACTGCTCGAAGACATGCATGAGCTGATGGTGGAGGCGATCGAAGATCTGAAGCCAGCTGATCTGAAAAAGAAAGTCTGGAAATCGTGGTCGACGCATTCGACCATCGCGGGAATCGCCATGCACGATGTGTACCATGCCGGCCAGATTCAGCTTCTGAAACGATTGGTGAAACAATTGCACCGATACTCATGAAACGAATTCTCTTGATCATCGCCCTGTTTTGCTCCACTGTCAGCGCTCAACAAACGGCAATCCCGGCTTTTCAATTTCGTGCGAACGACCTTCAACTCTCCCGCCTTGCACAGCCCTTGCAGTATTTTGACAAAATCGGCAAAAGAGCTGCGTTGATGGGGCTTGAAAGCGGTAATTTCGAGGCATGGGTTTGGCCCTGGAAGCCTCTCAGGAATTTCGAATTATCATTCCTCCTTGGAACATCCACACAGCCAATCCTCGCAAAAGACATTGTGCGCTCAATCTCCGTGACGCCGGAAGTCACCACGTTGACCTACACGTATGAATCCTTTGCCATCAGGGAACACATCCTTGTCCCGCGTGATGAACCCGGCGTAATTATCCTGCTGGAGGTGCATACAACCCAGCCGCTCACGATGGTTGCCGGTTTTCTTCCCGTCATGCAGCCCATGTGGCCGGCCGGAATCGGAGGCCAGTTCAGCTATTGGGACGACGGTGCGAATGCGTACGTCATCTCTGAAGGGCAATGGCGCGCCATTTTTCTTTGCGGTTCGCCTGCCGCCCAGCAAATGGCCGCTCCACCTGCGCACATGTTTGCAGACAATCCCCTGCAATTCAAAATCGACGTGAAGCCCGACTCGAGCGACGGGTTGTTTTTTCCAATCGTCATCGCCAGTGCTCTTCCCTCTCCAGAAACCGGGAAGACCAAAATGGATTCTGTGAAAGCAACGTATGCCCGTCTGTGGAAAAACGCCGAAAGATATTATCGGGAAAACGAGGAGTATTACAGGAAGCTCCGGCAAACAACGATGCAAGTTGTCACGCCGGACAAGCAGTTCAATCTCGCTTATGAATGGGGCAAGGTCGCCCTCGACAACCTCATGACGGTCAACCCGCGACTCGGGTACGGGATGGTGGCAGGGTTTGGCCTTTCCGGGGGCGGCGCACGGCCGGGATTCTCCTGGTTTTTCGGAGGCGACGCTTTTATCAATTCACTCGCAATGAACGGGTACGGCGATTTTCAGAAAGTCCGCGATGCCC
>CAYIBG010000021.1:0-16501 GCA_964361365.1 uncultured Ignavibacteriaceae bacterium
GCAACAACGACCTGGACATCAAAGTTGAGGTCGCGCACCATTTGTTGAATGACAAAGGCCTGCTGTGCATCTTTTTGGCCAAACACAGCGACGTGCGGTTTTGTGATATTCAAAAGCTTCGCCACCACGGTCGCAACTCCTCGAAAATGATTCGGACGAATGCTTCCCTCAAGAATCTCGGACACGGGACCCGGCTCGACAACCGTATGATAACCTTCCTGGTACATCTCAGCCGGTTCCGGACAAAAGAGGATGTCCGCTCCCGACCTGGCGGCGATTACTCGGTCACGCCTGAAGTCACGGGGGTATCTTTCAAAATCTTCTTCCGGGCCGAATTGCGTGGGGTTGACGAAGATGCTCGTGACAACGACATCAGACAAGTCCTTCGCCTTGCGAATCAAGCTCGCATGACCTTCATGGAGATATCCCATCGTTGGAACGAGGCCGATCCGACTCCCTTGATTGCGAAGCGTCTCGCTCCTGCGCTGCATGTCTGCAACTACTTTCACGATTTCCATCAAATGATCTTCTTGCCGAACCCTGACTGAACGAGTTCCACTGCAAATTCCGCAGACTGGTTTCGGTTATCGAGAATGGGGTTCACTTCGACAACTTCCAGGGATGCCATTTTGCCGTACTCGTTCAGCTCCTCCATGATCAAATGTGCTTCGCGGTAATTCAACCCACCTTTCACCGGCGTACCCACTCCCGGCGCCACCGTCGGGTCGACGGCGTCCAGGTCAAGGCTGACATGAAGGTGGTCGACTCCCCTCAGTTTTCGTATGGCTTTGGCAAGAATGACCGACATCCCATGCTTGTCGATTTCTTCCATGGTGAAAATATTCACGCCATGCTGTCGAATGTGTTTGCGTTCTCCTTCATCGAGTTCCCTTGTGGCGATCAGCACGACATTCTTCGGGTCGACTTTTCGAAAGTCGCCGCCGACCGATTTCAGTTCGATCGCACCCAGTCCTATCGATGATGCCAGCGGCAT
The DNA here is from genome assembly GCA_964361365.1 of uncultured Ignavibacteriaceae bacterium. Classification (GTDB taxonomy): domain Bacteria; phylum Bacteroidota; class Ignavibacteria; order UBA10030; family UBA10030; genus JANOGR01. The sequence goes on from CAYIBG010000021.1 coordinate 995, forward strand.
CCCATGGATATTTCCGGACGGAGTCGTCCCGTCCGTGTTCAGGTCGCCGTGAGCATCGATCCAGAGAACCCCGAGCGTCCTGGAAAGACTCCGGGCATGCGCTGCGACCCCCGCGATCGTGCCAATCGCAAGAGAGTGGTCGCCGCCGAGAACCAACGGGAAATCTCCCGCCGAAACGATTTTTTCTACTTTTGAAGAGAGGATGGTACAGGCGCGGACAATTTCAGGAAGGTACTTCAGCTTTTCATTGCGGATCTTGAGAAGCTCAGGATTCTTGACCAGGATATCGCCTTCATCGATGACGGTGTGGCCGAGCCGTTCGAGTTTTTCCGCAACGCCTGCGATACGGATTGCTGACGGTCCCATGTCCACCCCGCGGCGTCCTCCCCCGAGGTCCATCGGAACCCCGACAATATGAATCCTCATACCATCAATTCTCAAGCAGTTTCAAAATCTTCGACACGGTCTCCTTCATCTCCTTGCGATGAACCACCATATCGACAAAACCCTTTTCGAGAAGAAATTCTGCCCGCTGAAATCCCTTCGGCAGATCCTTCCCGATCGTTTGGCGAATGACTCGCGGGCCCGCAAAGCCAATGAGTGCGGCCGGCTCCGCAATGTGGACATCGCCGAGCATGGCGAAACTCGCAGTGACTCCTCCCGTGGTCGGGTCGGTCAAAATCGAAATGTAAGGAACTCCCGCATCGGAGAGCTGGGCAAGCTTGGCGCTCGTTTTGGCAAGCTGCATCAGGGAGAGCGCACCTTCCATCATCCTCGCACCCCCGCTCGAAGAAACGATGATCAGCGGTTGTTTCTTTTCGCGCGCAGCATCAATTGCTCGTGCAATTTTTTCGCCAACCACCGAGCCCATGCTTCCGCCAATGAACGAAAAGTCCATGCAAGCCACGACGACCGGCGTTCCGCTGACCTCGCCCGTCCCAACGCGAACCGCTTCATAAAGGCTCGTTTTTTTCATGGCCTCTTCAAGACGGTCTGAGTATTTTTTCGAATCGACAAACTTCAACACGTCAACAGAACGCAGTTTCTTGTCCATCTCTTTGAAGGTCTTTTTATCCAACAAGAGGTCGAAGTATTCCTTGCTTCCTATTCGGAAATGAAAATTGCATTTGGAGCACGTAAACAGGTTTTGTTCCAGCTGCTTCCGGTGAATAATCTCTCCACAACCGCCGCACTTCGTCCACATGCCGTCGGGGAGGTCTTTCTTCTGACCCGCTGTTTGAATGTTTTCTTGCGAACGTCGAAACCAGGCCACGGCGACTCCAGAATTGGTTAGGAGTGAGTTTGCAGCGCTTCAGTTTTTACCACAAAATCCTTCAGGTACATCGGCTCCGTTGATGAGAGGTCGCTGAATTCCTTTAACTTGTATTTTCGCATTCCGATGGAAGCGACGACTTCCCCATGACAAAAATCAAGGACGTTTTCACATCGAAATGCTCCTTTGAGGACTTCTGCAACCATGAGAGGTGTATCCGTAAGAACCAGAGTCTTTCCGTCGTCCATTTCTTGACCAATGCTCTTTGAGGGCCGGACTGCTACGTCTGTTTCTGTTTCTATGAGCCCGCTGTAATTGCGAAACGACCCCGTATAAAAGTCCGATTGCTTCGCGTCCAGTGCAATGAAGAAACGTTCATATAACGGGTACGATCTCGCCGCGGCGGTTGCGATCGCTTCAAATGAAGGAATCGCCAACAGGCGTTTTTCGATGGAAAAACACAAGCCTTTTGCCGTGCTCAAGCCAACCCGCAAGCCCGTGAAAGAGCCCGGGCCAATCGAAATCGCGACGGCGTCAATGTCTCCCACGCCGGCTCCGGCCTCTTTGAGAACGTCCTGAATGAGGGTTTGGAGTTTTTCAGAATGAATGCGCGACTCTACCAGCGAACGCTCAATCGCTTGATTCTCGTCTCCCGACAGACCGACGGAGCAGACAGCTGTCGAAGTCTCAATGCCAAGAATCATCATCGTAACTCGCCTGCTTTCGATCCGACCTCCAGTTCATCCACAACTGCCTCGATTGCCATTATCCGCTCGTTCTCTTTTTTTCCGAATGAAAGATTCACATCGTGCCTCTGCCTGGGGAGGAGTGATTCGAGACGGTCAGCCCACTCGACAAGGCAAATGCCGTCTCCGTGAAAGAATTCCTGATAACCCAGGTCATACACTTCGGAGAGGTTTTTGACCCGGTAGAGGTCAAAATGAAAAATCATCAGCTCCCGTCCTCCCGATTCGCTGCCGCTGTATCGATTCATGAGTACAAATGTCGGGCTCGTGACCAGTTGCGCGACATTGAAATACTTGCAAACGCCCTTGACAAACTGTGTCTTCCCCGAGCCAAGTTCACCGTACAGAGCGACCACGTCTCCCCGCCGCAGCGTTTTCGCAAATGAGCCTGCCCTGCTCGCTGTTTCAATCTCGGACGCCGTCGTGTGAACCATGGACCAACGGCTACTTTGGCTGGAGCTTGACCACGGGAAGGATCATTTCTTCCATCGAGATTCCGCCGTGCTGAAAGCTATCACGGTACTGGTTGAGGTACCGATGATAATCGGTCGGGTAGACAAAATAGTAGTCTTCCTTGGCTATCACATAGTTGGTTGTGACACTTCCCCTGGGTAAACGATAGTCCGTCGGGGTTTTCACAAACACAGCTTCTTTTTCATCGATCTTGAGATTTCGGCCAAACTTATACCTCAGGTTTGTGGAAGCCTCACGGTCTCCAATCACCTTCGAACCCCGGAGACATCTGACACTCCCGTGGTCAGTTGTCAGAATGATTTTGACATGTTTTTGGCGTGCAAGGACTTTGAGCATGCTGAACAAGGAGGAGTGCTGAAACCATGAACTTGTCAACGAGCGATACGCGGGCTCATCCGGAGCGATTTCCTTCAACAAAGGAGAATCCGACCTCCCGTGAGCAAGCATGTCGATGAAATTCACCACGATGGCGGTGAGCTTTCCTTGTGTGTACGAGAGAATGTTTGCCTCGACCTGGCGTCCGAATTCCGCATCCAGGATCTTCACGTATTTCGACTCCGGCTTGAGCTGAATCTTTTTGCGTTCCAGGAGTTTATCCATCAGTTGGTGTTCATGCCGGTTCCGGCTGCTTTCGTCGTCTTCGCCGGCTTGCCATATCTCCGGAAAGCGTTTTTCGAGATCGAGGGGAAAAAGCCCGCTGAAGATTGCATTGCGTGAATAAGGTGTTGCGGTGGGCAGAATGCTAAAATAGTAGTCCTTGTCAATGGTATAGTAATCGGCAAGCATGCGCTCCATGACCAGCCATTGATCGAGACGAAGGCAATCGATGACAAAAAAGAAGACAGAAGTTTTCTCATTCAGCTCTGGAATGACAAATCGTTCAAGCACGTCCGGTGACAACGAGACCGGACGGTTTTCCTGGTCCAGCCAGGACCGGTACTTTCGCTCCACGAATTTCCCGAACTCCACATTACATTGCCGCTTCTGGTCGAGAAGGGTCTGCCGCAAGCCAAGGCCTGGATGCTCGTCCATCTCGACATCCCAATTGGTCACATTGACATAGAGGTCGATCCACTCCCGCTCTGTCATGGTATTCATGAGCGAAAGCGAGATTTTCTGGAATTCCATGGCATAATCTCGTGAAACGTGTTCCCCGGTGATCTTCTTCGCGTCAAGGATCTTCTTGCAGGCCATCAGTATCTGGCTCGGGTTCACGGGTTTGACAAGGTAGTCGGTTATTTTCACGCCGATGGCATCTTCCATCAGGCTTTCTGCCTCGCTTTTCGTCACCATCACTACCGGCAATCCGGGCATGATATCCTTGATTTCCGACAATGTCTCGAGGCCGCCTTTTCCGGGCATCATTTCATCCAGAAAAACAAGGTCGTATCCTTTTTCTTTTACGAGCTCAATCGCATCCTGGCCGTTCGTTGCGGTTTCGACGGAATAGCCTTTTTGCTGAAGCAATTTGAGATGGGCTTTCAGAAGGTCGATCTCGTCGTCAACCCATAGTATTTTCTTCATTGCTTCCATTTTCTATCACGCAAAGTAGTTATTAAAGCTGCGATAATCAACGCAGGGAAACTTCGCCCCAACACTATTGAATGGCCACATGGACATCGAGTCCACCCTCGTTCACTGTGGAGCCCGGAATTCTTGACCCGTCCGAGTCGGGTTTGATTTTTGTATAACGGTAATAGAACGACGCGGTCACACGTGCACTCAACACATAACGGATGCGAGGCTCCATCACCGTTCGACTCGAACCTTCCAACGGAGTTCCATCCTTTTTGAAGATCGTCTCTTTCATGTTATAAAGTTTTCGGGAGTTTTTGGCAAAGGTGTAGGAGAAGCTCACGTCGAGGTCGTTCGACAGCGCGAGGCCGAAGAAAGGCAGGTCAAACCCGTGACGGGTATACGTAAGCGACATGGAGATATCTTCTGTTCCTGATTCCGTGATGCTCAAGAGATAAGGACTCAAGTCTAATGTCGTGTTCAATCCATAGCGAAATGTTCCCGCAAGGCTTCCCTTCAGGAATTCTTTGAAAGCCATGTTCAGTCCCAGGAGCGGTGTAAACCCGTATGCAACCGATTGGCCTTCAGTCAATTCGTCGCCTTGCGGCGTGATTCTCCACCTGCGGCGGTAGTTGGACGTGTAGCTGTGGTCGAGCGAGGCGCGACTGGCAATGCTTTTGAAAAGTGGGAGTTTTTCCAAGCCATCCCAGCGAATCGACCAGTTGAGCCGGGGGAACATGCTTCCCAGAATTTTCCTGAAAAGCGGTAACGCCTCCAATCCCTCTTCGAACGCCTTGGAGAGCTTTACATCGTTTTGAATGCCATCGGGAATGGCTTTTGCCTCTTCGTAGCGTCGATTGACCTCGTCAATCGAGGTCTTGAAAATCTGAAAAAAGAGGACAGGTGGAAGCGTGAGAAAAGAGCGGTCGACATCGCCGCTCACCACAAGGTTGCGTTCAAACGGAACTCCCAGTGTGTCCGGCGAAACGGTCCTGTTCGAACTATACGACCATCCGACATTCCAGTTCAGGTCCAGGCTCACCCCCTCCCAGAGTGAACGCGACGTTCGCATAGTGATTCTGTTTGATTGCGAAAACACATCTGTCAGAAGTACTTCAGAGCTGCCTCTCGCTGCGCGCAAACCGGGAACGGTGTATCCCGTGATAAAAGGAAAAGAGCTCTTGGTTGCCAGCACGACCCGGCCATGGGGATCCGAGGCCAATCCCAGTTGATAGAGAAATGAAGGTCCGTTTTCAGGAACTGACGACTGCAGAAAGGGAATACGGGCGAAGATGTTTGCGAAACCGTTGCCACCGAGCACGCCGCTGTGTTGGGCACGGTTTTGCTGTGTAAACGTGATGCTGATTCTGTCAAAATCGAAGAATGGGGCTTTAAGAAGTGCTCTTGATATCTGGTCAAACTGGTTGGCGAATGTCTTCACCGTGTCTTGTTCTGTCGGAATGACAGGTTTCGCAGACCAGATTTCCTCCGAAATTGATTTGATGTTGATGTCCGTCGAAAGCGTCAGGCTACTCGACCAGCCGGCTCCCTTGCCAAGATTTCCGGCCTGAATATTGTTCGACCAGTCATACTGGGAAGTATATCTCAAGGAAGGAGAGAGAATCTTGTCCATTTTCAGGACTTGGGGCACCACAAGCCTCGTATTCAACGCCACCGACTGCGAGTATTGCTGGTCAATGCCGAAGTTGATCAACCGGTCACTGAAAAACATGTCCTTCAAAATGTCGCCGAACGAGCGCTGTTGACTGAACTGGTCGAGCTCCAGATGAACAAGATTGCTTGAGACATTCACCTGATAATCGACTCCAGGATTGAGAAAACCTCCTTCAAGGAACTGCCATGAAAAGGCCATGGACCGGGTTGAAGAAAGGTTACGCACGACGGGACGTGCTCCGGCTTGATTCCTGGGCTTCTCCCTCACCTGTCCTCTCGCAAGCGTCGCGTTCATGTTGATGTTTCTTGGCGTGAAATAGAGTTTGAGGTCTTTCCAAACGCTGAACGGAAACAAGTCTGAAAACGGAGTGAACGGTTGAAAGTAATTGCTGGTACCAAACTGCAGAGCGTAACTTCCCCGCGCATTCCAATTCCAGTTTTCGTACGACTCCGTGGCGGGATCGCGTCTCGTCGAGACCGTATAGGAATATCCGAATGTCAGCTTATTGATCGTCTCCGATACCAGCCATGTATCGACAGGCACTGCCAATCGAATATTGGGCATCGCGTATGTTTCGGTCACGTTCAAAGATTGCGATCGCGTCTTTAACGCGTCTCCAGCCCGGCCCGCATCCTCATTCGTCGCTCCTCTTTGCTTCTCCGACTCGGCAACGCGCTCGACTGCCTCGGAAACGAGAATATCCGTCCCCGGCAGGTATTTCGGATCCAGTATGGACTCGACGTGGGAGTAGGAGAACGCAAGCGAAGTGCCACTCCACGATTGCGGAAGGAACCTCTCGAGTGCGACGTTTGCTGCAAGAGTCCAGTTGTTGCTCGTGAGACGACTCCCAAAATGCTCCTCCAATCCATGGAAGTTTGGATCGCGGTTCACAACGGAAAAAGCGACACTGCCGATATCCGCGAGCTTGAGGCCTGTGTCAAAACGGTAGGCCCATCCAGGAGCATTGTCCACATCGGTGAGCCGGAGTTCATTGACCCAGACCTCTCCGTTGAGTTTCGAAGCTCCTTTTCCCATGGGATTCTCCACGCCGACGGCGATGAATCGAACGTTGGTAAGCGTGGGCTGACCGCGAACCTGGAACGTTGAACCAGGCGGACCGCCTTTTTTTGGATAACGTCCCGTCAAAGCTCCTGCGCTATCACGCAAGAGCTTGACTGCGGTCAGTTCCGGGAAATTGATCGTCATATCGTTTTGCGGGTCCCACATTTGCTCCGGGATGAGGCTTCCCGCCACCGCAGGCCTCAGCGGCGCACGATACTCGTAGAAATTCAAGGAGTCGATCCCGAACCTGACGAAGAGCTCCGCGTCGTAATCCAGCGAATCACGGCCCGACTGGTCCTTCAGGATCCTGAAACTGAAATTCGAAGATGACCTCACGAACATTTTCATCGCCCGATAGCTGAACAAATCCAGAGCTCTGAAGGTGAATCTCTTGACAGCCTGCCGACTCTGGCCGTCATTCAGATCACGAATGATGAGGTTCAACGCCTGCTCATTGCCGACAATGTTCTGCGTTGGCCTGGAACGATCACGGGCACGTTCGACTCCGGGCGGGGAGGTGTATGCCGGATTGTCCTCGACGTTCACCACGCTGACTCGAAACGTGCTGTCGTTTTTGACCAACTCCTCCCACTGGTTGCCCACCAGGTTCATTTCCGTCAACCGAAGATGCACATCCGTTTGGGCACCGGTGACCCATATTCGCACCGCTTCCACGGTGGAAAGTGTCGCCTCGCCGATTCTTCGAGTGAACTCGTTGATCGGTATCCTGATCTGATACCAGCTGTTCTGGCCTCCACCCGTGACATACTTTCGGAAACCGAGACTACTCGTATCGAGTGGAATTTCATATTCGAAATACGCATTCAAACGGTCGAGATTGTTGTTTCGGTTTAGGTCTTCCGCGTCGGGAAAATAACTCTTGCGCTGGTTTGCTTCAGTCCCATTTGAACCTTCATACTCATTGAGCGGCCGTAAGCCTTGCCCAATTGGAGGTTCGACAAAGTTGTCTCCTGAAGGGTCAAATTCAAGAACACTTTTGTACTTCCCTCCGGCTTGATTGATGAAGTCGAAGAAAATGGCTCTCTCCTGTTCATCCGTGAGAAGATCAATTCCGACATCTTCGCCCTCATTCAGCGTCCCGTTTCGGATTCCGCTTTTGAGACCATCCTCTGTGTTGAGTTCTCTGTTCGGGATAATATCTTCGCTAATAAGCCCCAGGTCGATGTTCAGCTTCGCCGTCGCCTGCGATTGCTCGATCTTCACCCAAAACTCAATGAAGTTAACATTCTCGTCCAGGAGGTTTGACGATGTCGTCGAAAGGAGCTGCTGGATGCCGGCCCAGTTCTTTAGCGGGTTGGTGACGACGGTGTTGTCTAAATCCATCGAATAATTGAACGCTCCCCGGGTGATGGGCCTGTAATGCAAGTCCAACACTGTTGTGGCGGATTGTTCCGGAGCGATGCTGCGCTGAGGCCAAATTTCCAGCGTCGAAACATCGGATGGCTGGACGTTGAACCAAAATGCTTTTGCCTTCGAGTAGATTTTTGTTGTTTCCGGAAGAACCGGTGCGTTCGTCGGTATGGAAATACCGTCAGGCGGAACATAGGTATCGAATCCCTTCATATAAAACGGGACGCTCGCATCCTTCCACTGCTGCGAATTCACGGAAAAAGGAATCAATCGACGGGCACCTTCAAAATCATCGATGTAAGCAATCCCGCTGCTGTTGTCCTGAGGAATTGCGCTTTTACGCGTATTCGGGTCGGGGCTCATGTAAGCCGCCTCTCCCCTGAATGAGAGGTTTGAAGACGCATTCGTTTGTATGCCCGGCAACACATTGAGGGCGCGTGTAAGAAACGGGACCTCAAAATTTACGCCGCCATCCACTCCCATAATCGTATTACTGATGGGTTCCTCACCCAGCCTGACTTTGTCGCTGAGCGATTGCTGGTTGAGGTTCATTACCGTGAAGCCAAACGATGCATTTTTCCCAAGATTGAGGTCACCACGGGCCCCCAGCAGAGTTTTCGAAGCAAGTTGAAATAGGTCGTTCGCTTCATACCGGATCTGAAGATTTGTTCCAGGAACGAGTAGCGCTTGGTTCCGGATAACCACCTGACCCGTGATATAATCGACATTGTAGTCACTTTTGGGAGCGGACTGCCCGTTTACAATAACATCGACACTTCCTTCCACGATGTTGAACCCCAGGCTGTACGTCGAGGCAGTTGTTGGCGTGATGACGCCTTTGATAATGAATTTATTCCGCTCACTATTTCGCGAACCATTATCCGTCGTATCATAGATCGCGCCGAATGCAAAAGAGTCGGCGGCTGCCTGGGCTTGAGCCGCTGTGAACCCGACACGTTTCAGCAAGAAATTCCGAATGCTCACAGAGTCAAAAGGCTCGACTGTCGGGAAAATCAGCTCGCCGCGATTCTCGTCGATCGTGAGGCCCGGAAAATAGTCGAATTTTTCATCGGAACCGACGGCCCCGGTTTCACTGAACCGGTCAAGGCCGAACATCTGAACGAGGCGAACACCCTGCGGCAAGACAATATCGACCTCGGGAGGCGTTCCCGCCACTTGATAAAAGATGCTGAGTTCAAAGCCTTCTTTCTTGATTCCGCGTCCGCCGAGCGGATAATGGTTTTTCAGCATCATGCGCCAGGCTGTTCGATGTTGGGGGCCCAGTTGTCTTGGCCGGACAAGCTTCATGATCAACGGAGTAGAGGTGTCCCTGTCAAAATTCCCGATGGTTCCCGCCGCAATCGAATAAGCGACTGCGATGGCCTGCTCGGCTTGTAACGAACGGTTCAGCGTAATGAACCCGGCATGGGGATGGAATACGTAATCCAGGTTTTGTTCCAACTTGATGTAATCACCCGCGTCGATGGAATCCTTCTGCGTCGAGAATTCTCCGGCAGCCCGCAGCGCAGGATCGTTTTGGTACAACAACACGAGGCTTTCATCCATAAACGCTGCGACCCGGCGCTCTTTCCCCGGAACGGGCTGACCCACACGGGAAACCCACACCTCGATTTCGCGAATTTGACGGCCCGGGTCTACCACAGCCGGGATGTTCACAAAGGCCGAATCATAGAGGGGGATGTAATCCGTATCGATGAAATAGTGGTCTTTCGAATATTCCGTTGCTCTCCGTTCAAACGGTGTCGGACGGGCTCCCCCCGACACGGTAAGTTCCTTGATCTGGCCTTTTTTCTGAGATGCGACCGTTGTTAGTGCAAGGGGGCCAAACTGAAAACCTGCCTTAATGCCAAACAGGGCCTGACTGCTGGAAATGAACGAAGCGTTGGACTGGAGGGAAACGTTGCCGGCTTCGACGCTTTTGACAATCTCGTCCTCGTAGCCTGTGTAGCGAACCCGAAGCTGGTTTTCATACTCGAATGTGCGTTGTGTGTTCCAGTCCGCATCAATCTTCAGTTTGTCTCCAATCTCCCCTTTCACATTGACTTGAACCTGTTGCTGAAAGTCCGGCTCGTTCCGCACATTGCCGAGGGGACTGTTGATAAACTGGTCGATCTGCGTGTTTCGGAAAGCACTGTGGATGTCCACTGCTCCGTTGATTTGCAGCTTGATGATGTTGGGACCAAAAATGCTGAAGAGAGGGTTTTTTGGCACCGGGATTTCTATTTTGGTGATTTGTCCAAACAATTCGCCCAGGCCGGCATCCCGCTGGTCCTGCACCTTGTAAGCCTGCGTAAGAGTCTCCCAGTTTTGCCGCAAAGACCTCTTCCATCGAGCATCCCTATACTCCTCGAGCGAAAGTTCCACAGGAATCCGGGTATCGAGTCCACCGACAAGTCGTTGAACCCTGTATTTCCAGAGGGCCGAATCCAACGATTCGACGATTTGGACTGCGGCAGGGTCGCGAGCATACAGCGAGTAGGGAACCGGGCGCATGACATTCACCGCGGGAACGTCCGTTCGAATATGGACGAAGTGTGTCAGCCGGGCCGTCGAATCAACCCGGATCACTCTCAGTGAATCGCGCGAGACACCTGTATCTCTGGCGGTTTCTGAAAACTCAGGCTGGCCCTGGCGGCGAAGAAGGGCTTTAGCACGTCTCGAGGGCTTTCCTGTAAAGGGACGGAGAACGGATTTCGAAGTATCGGAGGCGGATCTGATCGTCGTGTCGGCCGGGCCCGGAATGAACGAGAGGCCCCCGGCTTCCTTCTCGACGCTCGTAACGGCGCGAGACCTCGTATCCCGAAAGGAGAACGCCGATAAGGTCATGAAAAGGATGGCGAAGAGAGGAAACGGAAGTCCCTTCAGCACCGAACGATGTTCGCTACGTTGTATCAATTCAAGTTACGAAGAAAGAGATAATGCGCTGACCCTACATCCGGTCTTTGAATTTAAACAAGTAGCGAAAGGCCGATCTATCTCCCGGTATGGCTGGATACGCCCGCGCGGACGCGAGGAATGAGGATTGTGGTCGTTGACAACTGAAAAAACTTACTGAATTTCGTTTTGAATATCAAGTTGACCCGTCCCGTTTTCCTTGCGCCAGGAACGCCAGGAGGTCTGTGCGAACGCGCTCATATTCCGCTTGAACCCTTTCGACAAATCCCCCGATTTCGTTCCCGACACTGGACTCGGTCGCTTCTTCGATCATCGTGCACGCAGCAGCAAGGCTCCTGGCTCCGACGTTTCCGCTGCTCCCTTTCAGCGTGTGCGCCGCAACATGTAATTTCTTCGCATTGCGCTCGTTATGGCCGGCGATGATCTCTGCCATCGACTTGGAAGCAGAAACCAAGTACATGTCGACGAGCTCCCTGAGAAACTGCGGGTCCGTTTCGATTTCCAACGTTTTCAGTCGATCCTGTAAGTCAGTATCCATCCTGGTCACGAAGTTGAGTCGATGACTTCCCGAACGCGCCGGAGGATCTGATCCGGGATGTACGGTTTCTGAATGAAATCCCTCGCCCCGCTCTTGATCATCTCAGTTCTCAAGTTCGGATCAAGGTAACCGCTCGCCAGAATCGCCTTCACACGAGGGTTGACCTGCTTCATTTTTTGAAATGCCTCCCAGCCGCCTAATTTGGGCAAGCCCATGTCCGAAAGGACCAGGGCAATTTTATCCTTTGCTCGTGAGTATACTTCCACGGCTTCTTCGCCGTTTTGCGCGACCATCACGCTGTATCCGCCCGATTCAAGCACTTCCTTGAGGAGGTCGAGTATCATCGGTTCATCTTCCACAAGGAGAATCGTTTCGGTGCCGGCTGTGGTGGCAATATACACCTCCCGCCGCTCTTCGACCCGGGGACTCGCCGCGGTTTCAGCTGCGAAGTAAAGCCGAATGCTCGTCCCTTTCCCAACCTCAGAGTCCACGTCAACGAACGCCTGATGGGCTCTCACGACTCCATAGACCACTGCAAGCCCAAGGCCTGTGCCCGCGCCGAACTCTTTCGTCGTGAAGAACGGCTCGAACATCCTGGCCTGCGTTTCTTTGCTGATCCCGACACCCGTGTCCCTGACTTCCAAAACCACATACTGGCGGGCTTGTGCTTCGGTGAATTTCTTCTTCACCACCTTTCCCTCCTGCACATTCGTGGTGATGGTAATCGTTCCGCCGGACGGCATCGAGTCTCTCGCGTTCAGACAAAGGTTCAACAATGCTTGATGAAGCTGGCCGCTGTCGCCAATGATCGCGGGAAGATTCGGTTGAAGCTTGATGTGAGACTCCACCGATTCGGGAAATGTTTCCCGGACAAGGTTCATGAACTCTTCGATAAGCTTATTGATGTCAACAGGGACGAATTCAACCGCATCCTTGTGAGCAAACGTCAGGAGCTGCCGGACGACGCTTGCGCCCCGTTCCACAGCTTTGTTGATGGCTTCCGACCAGATTGTCCGCTTGGCAGCATCTTTCTCATCTTTTTTCAACAGCGTGGCATATCCGTTGATGATTGCGAGTAGGTTGTTAAAATCATGGGCGATTCCGCCGGCAAGCGTCCCGATGCTTTCCATTCTTTGCACCTGACGCAACTGCTCTTCCAGCTGTTTCCTTTCCGTGACATCCAGGACATATCCCGTGATCCTTGTGATTTCTCCATGTTCATCGAACGTCGCAGCAACGTCTTCAATCGTATACAATACACTTCCATCCTTGCGCCGCATCTCGAGCGGGAAGTTCTCCAGTTTCCTTTTCTCTTTCAGAAGTTTTATGTAGGCGTCCCGCACTTCCTTTTTCGGATAAAAGTCATATGCTTGAGAGGAGAGCACATCCAACACCGAATTGAAGCCAAATATCTTCGCAAAAGCGGGATTGCATGCCAAGATTTTACCCTGTGGCGTGGTGATGAAGTGCCCTGCCAGTCCTTGTTCGAAAAATTGGCGATACCTCTCCTCGCTCTCGCGCAGAGCCTGTTCTGCTTTTTTCTGTTCGGTGATATCCGTCAGAGTGCCCTCATAGTAAAGGACTCTCCCGCTTTCGTCACGCACGGTTCGTGAATTCTCGAACACAGTGATCGCCACTCCGTCCTTTTTCCGGAGAGTCAGCTCCTCATTCCGAACAAACCCGTCGCGGTCCAATTTTTCCATGAGACTGTTACGCATCTTTGGGTCCACATAGAGGTCGGTCGCGATATTCGCCTTGAGGAGTTCTTCTTCGGAATCGTAACCCAGCATCCGAACCAGAGCCGGGTTCACCGTCAGCAAGCGGCCGCCCGGCGTGCTTTGGTACAGCCCATCCAAAACATTTTCGAACAATGCCCGAAATTTTTTCTCCGAACTGTGCAATTCCCGGCCCGCCTTGGCTGATTCGGTGATGTCTCGGAAACTCCATACTCTGCCGACGCTTTTTCCGTCAATCCTTTGCGGCTGGGAATATCGCTCAAACACACGGCCGTCTTTGAACTCGAGGGCGTCAAAACTGGTGGCATCGGGCTGGGCATACAGGTCTCGCACTTTTTTTAGAAACTGTTCTGGATCTTTGAGCTGGTCCAGAACAAATGCGATCGCCTTGTCATCCTCCCGGCTTTCGACAATCGATGATGGAATTCTCCACATCTCGAGAAATTTCTTGTTGAACCTCTCAATCTTCCCTTGCGCATCGACAACGAGGATTCCGTCGGCAGTCGAATCGAGTGTAGCCTGAAGAAGTGAAAGGGATCGTTTGAGGTTCTCATCCGCCTCAAATTCGAGTTGAACCCCTCGGGGTACTGGACGACCAGTGTGAGGCTTCTTTTTCATTCCTATGAAATATATGGACACGCTACGGGAAAAACAACCCGACCTTTATCTTGTATCCACCGCACATTCTCGTTATATTTTCTCCGTGTTCACGCTCTGGAAACATATTCTGAAGGCTCACTTTGCGCCGTTTTTGTTCTCTGTCGTGGTCCTCATGTTTATTTTCATGCTTCAATTTATCATGAAATTCCTCGACCAACTCGCCGGGAAGGGGCTTAGCGCCGACGTGATCGCAGAATTTGTCGCCCTCAACCTTGCCTGGATGCTCGTTCTCGCCGTCCCGATGTCCGTCCTCGTTGCAACTCTTATGGCGTTTGGCTCCTTGTCGTCCAGTAATGAAATTACCGCCATCCGGGCGAGCGGCGTAAGCCTGTATCGAATGATGACTCCCGTTGTGCTCGTTTCGGTGCTCTTATGCCTGTGGCTCACACGTTTTAACAACGACGTTCTTCCGGATGCCAACCACAGGGCGAAAGCTCTCACGACGGATATCTACAGGAAAAAACCCACGATCTCACTTGTGCCAGGGCTGTTTTCCCAAGATCTCGCAGGGTACAGTATCCTCGTGCGCAAGACATTTGAAGCCACGAATGATATGGAAGGCGTGACGATCTTCGACTATACAAGACCTGATAAGACGACAACCATCACGGCACGCAGGGGAACGATCTCATTCTCACAGGACTACCGAAAACTCATCATGGATTTGTTCGATGGGGAAATCCATGAGCTGACCACCACCGATTTCAAAATGTATCGAAAGATTCGCTTCCAGAAACATCGTATTGCCATGAATGCGGAAGGCTTTAGCTTTCAGCGGTCCCAGGAGAGCACTTTTTCACGGGGCGACCGTGAGCTCAGCGCCCAGGTGATGCAGATTTTTGTTGACAGCCTGCAGTCCTTGAAAGGGGAAGCGGAAGAACGGATCCAATCCATGATCGTGCAAAGCGCCACATCCGTTTTTGATTCGACACGGCTCCCCGCCACCTCGCAGGCGCCCTTGCCGGAACCGGGGATCTCCGCCGCAAACCGAATTGCATCACTTACGAATATGGTCCGTCCTGAGTTTGAGAGGATACAATATCTCGACCGGCAATCGAGGGAATACACGGTTGAAATACATAAAAAATATGCGCTGCCCGTTGCCTGCATTGTCTTTGTGTTCATCGGGGCTCCGCTCGGCATCATGGCACGGCGCGGAACATTCGGCACTGCCGCGAGCCTCAGCCTCGGGTTCTTCATGATGTACTGGGTGTGCCTGATCGGCGGCGAACGGCTTGGAGATCGCGGCATCATTCAGCCGTGGCTGGGGATGTGGCTGGCGAACATCATCATCGGCAGCCTCGGGCTCTATCTCACCATCCGCTCCGCAAGGGAAAACCTTACGATCGATTGGACGAAGCTCTCCTCCGTCATTCCGAAACGCTGGCGTTCGGACATCGAGCCAGCCGGGGCCGAATGACGATTCTTGACCGGTATATTGTCAAACAGTTTCTCACGTCGTTTTTCTTCGGCCTCCTCGCCTTCCTGCTGATTTTTCTCGTCATCGACATGATGGAAAAACTTGACGACTTCATCGATGC
>CAYIBG010000021.1:16601-17728 GCA_964361365.1 uncultured Ignavibacteriaceae bacterium
CTGAGCGGTATGAATCAAAGCCTTGAAACGTTTTCGATGCTTCCTGTCGGAAAACTGAGCCTTTCACCCTCCGACATTGAAAAAAAACAACGGAAGCCGGATGAAATGAACTATGAGGACCTCAAGGAATTCATAAAAAACCAGGAACGGGCCGGCCAGGACGTATCACGCTGGCTTGTGGATTTCCACAGCAAGCTTTCCTTCCCGTTTGCGAGTGTCATCATGGTGCTGTTCGGCGTGCCGTTTGCGGCGAATCGTCCGAAGACGGGGGCGGCGGTGGGATTCGGCATTTGCGTGGCCATCACCTTCATCTATCTTGCCTTCATGAAAACAAGCCAGGTGTTTGGATATAACGGCGACCTCAACCCGTTGCTCACGGCCTGGTTGGCGAATATTATCTTCCTCGCCGTAGGAATTATCAACCTCATTCGAGTTCGAAAGTAGCCTGATATGGGACGTATATTCGAAAAACGAAAATACAAGATGTTCGCCCGCTACGACCGCATGGCAAAGGCATTCACAAAAATCGGCAGAGAGATAGCCATCGCCGTTCGGCAGGGCGTCCCCGATGTGAACCACAACCCGCGGCTCCGGCTTGCGATTCAGAATGCCAAGGGCGTCAACATGCCGAAGGACCGGATCGATGCGGCGATCAAGAGGGCGGTTTCAAAGGATACGGCCGGGTTTGAGGAAATACTCTACGAAGGGTACGCTCCACACGGGATTGCCGTTATGGTGGAATGTGCGACCGACAACCACACACGAACCGTTGCCGATGTCCGCCACATTTTCAGCGTCAGACATGGGTCGATGGGAACGACGGGGTCTGTCGCCTTCCTGTTTGAGCGAAAGGGAGTTTTCAAGATTGGCTCCGACAAAATCCCGAACCGCGACGAATTCGAGCTCGAGTTCATCGACCATGGGCTCGAGGAAATGGAAGCACATGAGAACGATATCATCGCCTACACCTCATTTGCCAATTTCAGCCATTTTCAGAAAGCGCTTGAACAAAGAGGCATCGAGACTCTCAGCGGGGAATTACAGTACCTCCCCCTCACCCGGACGGAGCTTCCCGAGAGCCAGGCAAAAGAAGTACTTGATATGATCGAGGATTTAGAGGCGCTCGA
>CAYIBG010000022.1:0-17170 GCA_964361365.1 uncultured Ignavibacteriaceae bacterium
TGTATTGATCGACTTCTTCAGGGGACATCGGGCGCTCTCCTTGCAGCTGAACCAGGCCGGTGATCCCGGGTTTACCAAGGTTTACCGGATCCGTATGACCATTCCTCAATGCCCTGAGATCCTTGGGTGGACCGACAAAGCTCATGTTCCCGCGCAAGACGGCCGGAAGTGACCGGATGGGCGGTGATGGCTGTTCATTTGTGAGCGCTGATTTCAAACGTAAAATAGGATAAACGAAGGTGAAGAGCAACGCTGAAATCCCGAGGTCGAAGAGCCGTTTCGTGATTCTGTGCAAAGGCTTTTCCAAATTGTACGATAATTGAACAAGAGGAAGGTCGTCCAGAGCGTCCACACTCGCCTTTCCGATCATCACTTCGAGCGTATTCGGAACTAGATGGAAATTCACTGATTGCCGGCGAATCCGGGAGAGAACGGACAGAATACTCATGTAGGACAGCTCCTTGGTAGAAAAAATAACGTCACTCGCCCGATGCTCTCGAATCACCTTGCCCACATTCTCGATGCTCCCAAGAACCGGCACGGACTCA
Organism: uncultured Ignavibacteriaceae bacterium; assembly: GCA_964361365.1. Classification (GTDB taxonomy): domain Bacteria; phylum Bacteroidota; class Ignavibacteria; order UBA10030; family UBA10030; genus JANOGR01. Next base: position 549 of record CAYIBG010000022.1, read on the forward strand.
ATCTTTTCTCCCACCCGCCGACGGGTCCTGTCGACAAATCCGATGACGTGATATCCCTCGCCCACTTTCGTCCTGAGCTTTTTGCAAAGCTCGATTGCTGCGGCATCCGTTCCCACAATGAGAGTACGTTTGCTGAGTAACCCCTTGCGTTCCGTGGTTTGCACTCGGCCGAAAAGCTTCAACATCGTTCGCCAGCCCGGGATCAGGAATACACTCAGGATACCGGAAATCCCCATGATTATTCTGCTGAAGGCATACTCCGTGAACAACGCGGTCAGCGATGCAATGACTACATAGCTCGCCATCACGGCAACACTTGAGCGGGAAATGGACATCGGTCGGTTTGTATAAACACCGGCGATATACAAGCTGGCTACGACAATCGTAGCTGGAACCACGTACACGATCGGATAGGCATACGCAGGATACATGAACACCTCTCCGCGCCGGAAGTACTCAGCAATGACAAGGCTTATGTCGACCAGGAGAAAGTCGACGACGGCCAGACGCACCGGGTTCAAAAGTGATTTCACGAGCGCACCCAAAAGCGTCAACATGATACCGGCACGCAAGACGATTCTGAGGAAAGACGACCTGCCAAAATGTTTCTTGACAAACCGGTGCATGGCATCGTAAAACGTCTGGATTTCATCAAGACTACTGCGTCTCGTGCTTTCGCCTTTATAATGAATGATCTGCGTGAGGGGCGCGTAGTAGATTTTCCATCCGGATTGCTGGATGCGGTAGCACCAGTCAAGATCCTCGCCGTACATGAAGAACTCCTCGTCAAGGCCGCCAACTTTCTCGAAGACCTCTTTCCGGAGCATCATAAAGGAGCCGCTCACCGCATCGACTTCGTATGTTTCTTCAGGACTAAGGTACGTCAGGTTGTATTTGCCAAACCAACTCGAACGGGGGAACAATTTGCTCAACCCGAAAATTTTTGTGAATGCGACCCACGGCGTCGGGAAGCTCCGTCTGCAGGCGAGCTGGAATGTCCCGTCGGGGTTGAGAATCTTGCAACCTGCCAGCCCCGCCTCGGGCGTGTTCTTAAAAAACTCGAGCATAGCACGAAGGGTATCCTCCTGGACGACCGTGTCAGGATTGATGAGCAGCAGAAAGGCTCCCCGCGCTCGCTTCAGCGCCAAATTGTTCGCCCGTGCAAAGCCGAGATTCTGCTTGCTGGCGATGAGCGTCACGTTGGGGAATCGCCTGCGAAGCATCTCCGTACTCCCGTCGTCGGAGGCGTTGTCCACCACGACGATCTCTGAACGAATGCCTTTTGTAGCTTTCCGGAGGGAGATGAGCGCGTGATGGAGAAAATCACGCACATTGTAGTTCACAATGATAATGGAGAGCTGAAGGGAATGGGGTTTACTTGCCATTGAACAAACTCTTGAATTTGAGCGTCCACACTATCCACGCAGCCTCGTAAACGATATTCTTGGACATTTTGGACACGCCCACGCGCCGGTCGACAAAAACGATCGGAACCTCGCAAACCCGGAATCCTTTTTTCCATGCGAGGAAATTCGTTTCTATCTGAAACGAGTAGCCCTCGGATTTGATCGAATCCAGGTCGATGTTTTCCAGCACGCGACGCCTGTAGCATTTAAAGCCACTCGTCGCATCCCGGACGGGCATACCTGTTATGATCCGTGTATAGACATTTGCTCCATAACTCAGAAGAAGCCGTCTCATCGGCCAATTAACGACATTGACTCCCGAAACGTACCTTGACCCGATGACAAGGTCGCACTCATCAGCCTTCTTGCGCAGATCCTTCAGCGCCTTGGGATTGTGCGAGAAATCGGCATCCATTTCGAACACGAATTCGAAATCGCGCTTGAGGGCATATTTGAACCCGGTGACATATGCTGTTCCCAAACCCTGCTTGCCCGGGCGTTCGATGAGGTGAATTCTCTTACTCTTTTTTTTCAGCTTCTTCACGATACCGGCTGTCCCGTCCGGTGAGTGATCGTCCACAATGAGAACATGAAAAGTTTTATCCTGATCAAGGATTGCAGGCACTAACCTGGGCAGGTTCTCTGCTTCGTTGTACGTTGGAATGACGACAAGTGAGAGATTCGTTTTCGTTTTGGGTTTCATCGATGAATCGCTTCCATAACCGATTGTGCAATGTATGATTGTTGGTCTTCTGTCAGTTCGGTGTGCATCGGCAGCGAGAGCACTTCCTCTGCCGCCTGTTCGGTCAAGGGAAATGCCCCTTTCGAAGCACCCGTATGTTTGAACGCCTCCTGGAGATGAAGTGGAATCGGATAGTAGACTGCGTGTGGTATTTTCTTCCCGGTCAGGTGGCTGACAACAGTGTCTCGTTTCCTGAGCCTGATGGTGTACTGGTGATACACATGTCTTCCGGACGGAGCTTCGAAGGGCGGCATCACCAAAGGTTCCTTCGAGAACAACTGAGTGTACTTTGTGGCGGCTCTCCTGCGTGCTTCGATCCATACATCAAGATATTTCAGTTTCACTTTCAAAATTGCCGCCTGGAGCGTATCCAGCCTGCTGTTGATTCCGAGGATTTCGTGTTGATATTTCACTCTTGAGCCATGAACAATAATCATGCGGGCTTTTTCAGCCAATGCAGCATCGTTCGTCACGACCATTCCGGCGTCTCCGTAAGCGCCAAGATTTTTGCTGGGGAAAAAGGAAATGCATCCGAAAGTTCCGATTCCTGCCGCTTTCTTGCCCTTGTAGTCTGCTCCAATCGCCTGGGCATTGTCTTCAATCACCGGAATCCCATGTTTTTTGGAAATCTCCATGATCGGATCCATGTCTGCAGGCTGGCCATAGAGATGGACAGGAATGATCGCTCTCGTCTTTGTCGTTATCGCCTCATCGATTTTTGAGGGGTCAATGTTGTAGGTTTTCGCGTCGATATCAACGTAGACGGGTTTTGCCCGCAGCAGCACTATGGTTTCCGCCGTTGCAACGAAGGTGAAGGGCGTCGTGATGACCTCGTCCCCTGGACCAATTCCCAAAGCCATCATCGCGATTTGCAGCGCGTCGGTCCCCGAAGCGCATCCGATGGCATGCTGCACTCCAAGGTATTTGGCGACGTCTGCCTCAAATTCTTTTACTTCCTTGCCCATGATGAAGTGGCCTGAACTTACCACCTTCAGAATCGCTTCGTCGATTTCTGGTTTTATTTTCTGATACTGTCCTACCAGGTCAACCATTTGCAGATTCATCGAGAGTCCTTCAAAGTCGTGTGTTTTGATTCTTTCACTGTGTTTTCACTTCCCAATCTTCAATCTCCAATCGTCAATTTAGAATTTTACTGATGTCCTTTTCCGAGGATGAGCACATACAACGTATTGAAGAGAATCTTGAGATCGAGTCGCCACGAGATGTTCTCGATGTAGAAGAGATCATACTTGAGTTTCGATTTCACATCTTCGATGGATTGGTCGTAGCGATATTTGATCTGAGCCCACCCGGTCATGCCTGGTCGAATCCGATGCCGATGCCGGTAGAGCGGGATTTCCTTTGATAGACGGTTGACAAAATATGGACGTTCCGGACGAGGTCCAACCAGGCTCATGTTGCCGACGAGCACGTTAACAAACTGCGGCACTTCATCGAGGTGTAAACGACGGATAACCCTGCCGACACGTGTGACGCGAGGATCATCTTTCCCCGCCCATACAGGGCCGGTTTTCTTTTCTGCATCTGAATACATTGAGCGGAACTTGATCATGAAGAACTGCTCGTTATTTTTTCCAACCCGCTCTTGCTTGTAGAATACGGGCCCCCGAGAATCGAGTTTGATCGCGAGGGCTATCATAAGCCACAGGGGGAAACTGATGACAAGAATCGTCAGGGCGACAGCAATGTCCAGGGTTCGTTTGAGCGCAGCCTCCCACGGTTGAAGGAGTTGAGGCCGAAGCTCCATCAAAGGGAAACCGTAAATCGAGCTGATACGGGCCTGCCCGCTGACGATGTCGTACAAATCTGGAACGATTTTCATACCGACTTCATGCCCGTTGCAGTATTTCATCACATCAAGAAGCTGGGGATGTTCCGTCGAGTCGAGGCCAATCAACACTTCCTGCACTCCATGCTTGTCGAGTATCGTGGGAAGCCCATTGATGTTACCGAGGACCTGCATCTCGCGGCTGGACTGCCTCTTGGAAGAGTTTTTTGTCCCTTCTTTCATCGAAGATTTGACAAATCCGACAACGCGATAACCGAGCGCTGGATATTTCTGGACCATGTCGTACAGTTGAAAAGCCTTTTCAGACCATCCGACGATGACCGCGTTGCGGGCCCCCACGCCGGCCAACAGGAGTTTTTTCTGAATCGCTCGGACGCATAATCTGCCGGAAGTGACGACTGAAAATGTCAGGCCCCAGTATACGAGAATCAACAGCCGGGAATTCGCCTTTGCCTCGGTTACCGTATCGTCAACAAAGATGAGGAAGAAAAGAACCAGCGCACCCAGTACAGTGGTGCGGAACAGCGTGAGAATTTCATCGAGGCGGGATTCAGCATACCAGGAACGATACAGGCCAAAAAAGAGAAACCAAAAAAACCAGTAGCAGCAGATGGCAACCAAAGGAAGCCACAGCTCTGGCTCGATGGGATACGAGATCAATCCGCTGCTCACACGAAACCAATAGTATCCCAGGTATGCTATACTGAGCGTGACCATGTCGCTCAGAACGACAACCATTCTCTCAGATTTCTTGTTCAAGCCTTGCCTTCAATAATCTCTTGATAGGTTCGTTCCAAACCCAACGCGATTGTGCTCCATCCGAACCGACTCCGTATGCTTTGCATCCCCCGATGGCCCGATTCACGCCGTAAGACTGGATTCTGGAGAAGACGGATAACAGACTCGGCAAACTTGACGGGGTCATCTGCGACAAACACTTCCTTGTTTTCTTCCAAGTTCAATCCCTGGACCCCTATGGATGTCGTCACCACCGGTACACCGAGTGCGAGAGGTTCGAGCACTTTATTGAGCGTGCCTGCACCGAATCGAACCGGAGAGACGGCAACTGCACTCTTGAGATATTCGGCGGCGATGTCTTCCACGAAACCGGTTACAGTAATGTTTTCTGCTGAAAGCGAAGTAATTTTGCGCGGAGGATTTTGACCGACAATCCAAAATCGAGCCTTCGGGATTTTCTCGCAGACAAGAGGAAAGATTGTTTCTGTAAAGTATCTTGCTGCATCTCTGTTAGGGTAGTAGGACATGTTGCCAGTAAAGATAATTCGAGCCTCATCCGTTTGCAACGAGTTCTTTTGCACAAAGTGGTTCAAATCAACACCATTGTGCATCAACTCAATTCTCGATTTGGGTGCTGATTGCAGGAGTTTTGTTTTGTCCACTTGTGAGCAAACGAGGGCAATGTTGTAATCCTCGAGAATTCGCTCATACTTCGTCATCCTCTTCAATTCTGCCATTATCGCCATGCGTGCAATCGGATTCTTTTGTACTTGGAGGATTCTTTCGAGATACAATGAAACCGCATCGGTGAGGTCAAGAATCCGCGGACGATCAGACATGGCATGCGTATATTGCGCCATTCGAATGAGGTGGGTATGAATAACATCCGGTCTCGAATGCATGAGAACCTCACGGACAAGCTTGTCCATCCGAGAGGAAGAATAATATGCCACCTGAAAGGGCACCTCTCTCCACGAAGCTGTAATGCAATTCAGGACCGAATGCCAAACGGGGAGGTGCACAAAATGGATTTCTTCGCATACTTCAGAAAGATGCTTCTTCCATTGCAGCTCGTGTCGCGACGCGACAAACGTGATCAAAATGATGGAGTGCCTTGCCGAAAGCTCCTTCATCAAGTTCCATATCTTCAGCTTATCGCCACGGTGCGGAGGATAAGGGACGCGGGATGTAAGAAAAAGAATTTTCATAATATGCCGCAGTCGATATTCGACTTCCTTTTAATCACAACGCAGGACCGCATAGGAATGCTCTCTCAATAAGCGAGACTCTTACTGCCTCACAATCATACACTGAGTTGTTCCGCCGAGTTCCAAGACAGATTCTGGTTTGTCAGTCATGAATTGCCTAAAGGCTTTTGAAACTCCGGGACAAGATATAGAATTATAATCATGGGAGAGGATAATGCCGCCCTTAACAAGGCGTGGATAGAAAAACGCCAATGCGTCCATCGTACTCTGATACAGATCGACGTCAAAATGCACGAAAGAAAATCGGTTCTTCTCCAAACCTTTCGTCGTTTGAGGAAACCAGCCATTGTGAAAAAAAATCCTGTCATACAACCGCAAATATTCCTTCACTCTTTCGAGAGAAGTATCGCTGAAATCACCTTTTCTGTGCAAATCAAACTCAGATGTTCTGTGCATGCCATCGAAGCTGTCAAAGAGGTGAACCTCTCTGGATCCTCTCGCCGAAACAAGAATTTTTGCTGAACCGCCCTTGTACACTCCGAACTCGGCAATGGCACCTTTGAGTTGCCGGGTAGCCCCACAAAGGCGAGAAATGTTTAACAGTTCTTCAAAACTCTGGTGAGCCATCCCATCTTCTCTGACATGCATCAGAAGGTCAACAAGAGTGGCATCGCGCCTTAAGGTATTGTCGCGATAGTTGAGAATCGTTATTCCAATCTTTTGCATGAGATGCTTGGCTGATAACCTCCATATCTTTCGCAAGGAGTTCATTTTGTTAGCCTTACAACCGTCACCCAGGCAAACCGTTTGAGGATCGGAATAAGTGAAAACACCCAGCGATCTACGATCACCAGCGAGTTCATGGTTTTCCGAAAAAGCCTTTCGTTCCTGATGCCGTAGTACCATAGAAACGACAACAATGAAATGAGGTAAAACTCCTCACGCTCACAGGAGGCAAAATGGCGAGCGAAAGACTGAATCTGTTCAATCGACAACGGTTGTTCAGTCGGAGTCCTCCGATGCGGTGTCAACAACCGAAAAACCGCTAAGAATGGATTATGATTCAGTGGCTCAAGGAAGGCAGCAACCCCCCCCACGCGCAAGACCCCGACGATCTTTGGGGCTGCAAGTCCCAAATTCAAATGATGAAGAACAGAATGACCATAGACAATATCAAATGTGTTGGAGGGAAAATCCAGATCCTCGCCTCCCATCCGCACTGCATGGATTGATTCTGCAACCCCGGCTTCTCGTGCTTTCTTCATTGTCAACTCAACCATGTCAGCAGAGATATCAATACTCGTGACCTGAGCGCCAGCCTTGGCAAATCGGACTGACGTTGTGCCGTCTCCACAACCAATCTCCAGTACACGTTTGTTTGCTACATTCCCAACTGAGGCCCAAAGATACTCGTCAGCGTCCCGCAAAGCTCCAAAAGAATAAAAATCCTTAACATCCTGTTTGGCTCTTTGATCATGAAATGCCTCTTCAACCTTCTGACGATCGGTGATGTCAGTCATGTCTCTTGCTGAAACCGTGTTTCATCCCCGTCCAGATGGCTTTGATTCTAAGCCAGCGACCTTCTTGTATCGTGTTTTCGCTGGGCACGAAAAAAATAACCAGCGTTTTTGCCATCGCCACACCGAGACTGTAGACCGCCACATAGACTCGATAGGCCAAGGACTCATGTTGAAACGCGAGAAACCTATTGCGGGAGGTGTAGTACAAATATGTCGATGTGAAATTTCTCCAGACCTGACCACCTCCGCTTTTATGGTAAACTTTCCCTTGTGCTACATAATAGATACGAAATCTCGCAAGAATTCGTCGCGAGAACTCCACATCCTCAAAATACATGAAAAAACGCTCATCAAAAAGTCCAGCAAAATCAAACACCTTGCGGTTGACCAGCATGATGCAACCGGAGATGTAGCTTGCGTCACCATCTTCATCAACACGACTTGTCGATCTCGGGATTCCCGAACAACGTGCTTTACTAAACCTCCCTGCGGTCGTATAAATTCTCGCCGGATCAGATTGAAAGAATGCTTTACAGGTCACAACCCCTACAGATGGTTGCGTTTGCATCGCTTGAACCATGGGCTCAAGGAACTCAGGGTCAACAACGACATCATTATTGAGAATCAAGAGATAGTTGTATCCCTTCCTCATTGCAAAACGGATTCCAGTATTGTTGCCGGCTCCATAACCCTTGTTTGATGGTAGCTTCAGAAGTGGGATCTCAGGAAACTTCTCCGACAGTTTTTCTGGGCTTCCGTCCGTTGAACCATTATCCACAACCACAACATGGAGTTCAGGATATGTTGCACGTTTGAGAGATTCAAGGCAACGGCATGTGTCTTCGTAGCCGTTCCAGTTCAACACGATGGCGCACACCGTTGGATTGTCGGTCTGTTGCCCCGCCGGTGAACAGACGATGTTCTCAATCATTTCTGACGTTTTCACCACGATATGCTTTCTGGGTAGACAAAACGTACTTCGCGTCAATCACTGCCATCCATATCCACACATATGGAGTGTGGTATGGACCGACAGAAATCAACAAAGCAAGACACGATGCAATCAATCCTAATCGTATGCTCGAGTAAGTCAGGGCGGATCCAGCAACGGTGTCATTTCTCATGATGAACTTCAATTGTCGAAATGTCATGTAAATTGCTGTTAAGAAAAGAACAAAGCCAATGGCCCCTGTTTCGGCAAAGACTCGACCAAAAAGGATAGCTAGGTTGGGGAATTCCTTCCATTTCGTTGCCAGGATCTCGGCCTGGAATTGCGTTGGGAGTACTTCCCTGAAATGCGTCGAGATTCCTCCCAGGCCATACCCCACAATGCTGTACGACGATAAACCCTCCATAAAGGGCCCAACGGCACTGTAGAATCGGTCGGTGAACGAAACATTGGCTCGTCCAGCAGCAATGGTCCCGGCATGGCGGAGGATCTGATTACTCGGAAACAAAACTGTTACCATCAATGTAGCTCCCACGAAAAGCGTGAAAACAAGAAGAATGATCTTCTTCTTTGGCCCAAAGAAAAGACCGGCCCCCAACACACCAAGCATCAGCAAAAGCCCAACAGTGCTGAACGTCCACATGAAGCTGGCTGTTGCGAGAATCAATAAGGCAATCGTCCAAAAGCGGTTCCTCTTCTGGCCAAAATAGACAAACAACACCGGGAGCAGTGTGACCACAAGCGATGTCGCTAATGCAGCCGGTTCCGTCGCAAAGCCTGTGGCGCGGAGAGGCGATGTATATCCATCCGGACTCATAAAGTCTCTGATTCCTGCTACAATTCCGCCGGCCCATCCCTGGCCAAAAGCTCCCCAGAGAATGTTGAGAACTGACAGGAGCAATGCAGGAACGGTGCCCCATGCAATAAACTTGAATATCTGTTGTAGTGATACATGAAGAAATGCCGTTCGGAATACGAGAAACGTCACAATTCCTGCAAACAGAGCAAATGACTGTCGAGCCCAGGCAATAAATCTCGTGTCCGGTTGATTCGAAAAAAGGTCAGCAAGCAGGAAGATGAGGGAATGAAGAAACACAAATCCGAAAAATATTGCCAAAATACTCAGGAGGGGGCTTCGAGGTATCCTTCCAATCACAAATGGCAGAAATAACAAAGCAAAGACCGTGGTGAGAGGCAATGACTGAATCTGAATTCTGATTGGCAATGTCTGAAATTGCAGGCTGAGAAGCAGAATGGCAGCAATCGGAAGAAAAACCGCTTTCTTTGGGAAGCCGTTTGAAGGCATCAACCCAGGTGACGAGTCTGTCGCGGTTAGACCGTCCATAGTCTCATCAGTCTGATTTTTGTTGAAGAACGCTCCTCGTCATCAAAGGAAAACTTCCAAAAAGACCACGCGAGCGCGAACACAATGCCCAAGAAGGCGGGCGCCCGAATAATGATGGATACTCCTGACGATTCAAGCACAAATCCCGTCACGAAGCCAATCAATGCCGTGAGAAACAAGAAGCTGAGCGAAGGGGCGAGGAAATCTGCCTTAGTGATTCGGAGAATGGACTTGCAGAACCAGAACAGGATGACGCTATCAATAGCAAGCACGAAAAGCTTTGCCGCAGCTGCACCGTTGATTCCATAAGACCGCGTCAGCGCAATGCCGCTCGTGAAGAAGAGGACAACCAAAACGACGTCTAATTTCGCTTTGAGCTCGGGGCGGCCAAGCCCCTGAACAGCCGACAAGGCAATATAGGCAAATGCATGGAAAAAGAAACCGATAGAAAGAAGCTTTAGGGTCAGATCGCTCTGAGCGGCAAACTCAGAGCCGAGCCATAACTCGAGAATTTCCTTGCTGAAAAAAACAAAGCACAACGCGATGGGAGAGAGAAGAACAACAAGGTACTTGGTAGGCTTCAGAATCAGGTCCTTCCAGATATTGCGATTTTCGAGTTCCTTTGCCTCGCTGAACTTTGGAAAGAGAGTGACGGCGAGACTAAACGGGATCACCGCAAGCCTCGAGATCATCTCGTACGGAGCCGCATAAAACGTAACGGCGCCGACAGACACGATAGCTGAGATCATAAAGCGTTCAGAAAATACCAGTAATGGATTGAGGACGTTCGAGACCGTCACCCATCCTCCAAACCGCATTAACATCTTTGCCGTTTCAACGTACCCGCTGCGCGGCAATGGAAACAATGGGAAGTGTCGAAGCACAAAACGGAAATACAAAACTGCCAGAAGTCCCCTCGAGACTACAATCCACAACACGACGGCGGGAAGGTTGAGAGAAAGAGCAAAGCCGACGACCGGAATCAAGAATAAGAGTGAATTGAATGGTGCCTTCACAGCGTTGACCTGGTCAAATCGGTGAATCCCCTCAAGCACGCACCTGAGCGTTCCGCCGACAGTCAGAAGAGGCAGAGACATCGAAAGATAGGAAAACATCCGCGTTGCCTCTCCCTCCAAAAGCGCGGGAACATTGGTCCATCGAACAAGGTAGGGCACGACAAGGTACACCGCTAAAGCGAACAATATTCCAAATCCAAGGTTCAAGGCCGTCGAAACGACGATGGCGGCCTTTGTTTGATCCAGATCCCCCCGGCTGAAGGACTCAGCAACCTGTTTCGTTGTTGCTTTGCCGAGGCCCAGGTCAAACAACGAAAAGTATCCGAGCAGCATCCATGCGAAACTGAGAAGCGCAAATCGGTCAACGCCTGCATGCCTGACGATAAACGGGATGGCAAAAAACGCGACCACCATCGGCACCGCTTGTCCGAAGAAATTCAATGCAGAATTTCGGAGGATACGATTCTTTGACGGCGTTGGGGCGGGTATGGCCTCAGTGTGAAGAGCTCGATTTTCCAAGAGGACCTGCGAAGGCGGACTACAGGTGAACCCTATACCGCTTTGCGATAGACACAATGGCGCGGTTCACCTTGTCTTCAAAGACATTGAGGTTGTTTGCACGAGAGCGAAAGCTCTCGAAAAAGAATATCAGAAAGGCCTGAATCAGGAATGCCAGGATGAATACCACAAGAACAATGATCATGCGTTTTGGCTTGTCGGGACGCTCTGCCGGAACCGCGTTGTCCAGCACAAGAATCACCGGGACGTTTTTCTGCTCATCGACCTTTGCTTGTTCATACAGGGGAACAACATATTCCAGGATTTTCTGCTGGATGGCCACTTCGCGATAAAGACGCAGGGTCTCCATGCCGACTTCCGGGAGCATATCCACCTTTTTGTTGATTTCCTGGAGTTCAGTCTTCAAATGCTGTAAAACTGGATTATCCTTCGTGGAGCCGCGCTCAAGGATGCCCACTTCGATCTCTTTCTTCACTTTCATGGCATACAGCTCGGCCACCGCCGACACGCTCGCGTTGCTCTGTTCCGGAAGAATCAGGATACCGCTTTTTTCCTGGTATGTTTTCAACGCATCTTCTGCCGCGTGCAAATCACGATTGATCGTTGCCAGGCGTCGTTCGATGAATTCGCGATTGTTCTTTCCTTCCTGTGTTCCAAGCCGAATACTAATCGAATTCAGAATTTCAACAAACTGATTTGCGATCGCTGCAGCTCTCTGAGGATCTTTGTCATACGCCTCAATCGTGATGTTTTCCTCAGGCTGAATATCGAAGTTCACGTTGCCTTCAAGCTCCTTTATGGCCTTTTCCACAGACTTGTTCGGAACATCGTAGACTTCCACCAGGTTGAACTTATGAATGACATCTTCCATGGAACTCCGGCTTTTGAGGATTGCCAGATAATTGTATGCTCCTGAATTTTGGCCAAGGCGGGAAGCGGGCCCCTGCGCACTTGAAATGCCCCTCAGTAAAGAACTCGCGGCTCCAAGCGGATTGAATACACCCTGGTCCTTCGGCGGGAGGATGGACGCAGTGGACTTGTACCATCTGGGAACGATGAGTACAAGAACAATCGCCAGAAGTGTGAAGAGGGCGACATTGATGACAAGAAACCGCCGCCATTTTACGAGCACCGCGACGTAATCCAGAAGATTAATTTCCTGGCGGCCGTTCTGCGGGAGTTCTGACTTGTTAATTTCCATTTTTTCTGAGATAGACAGCTAGCTGATCGCCACGGTTTTCCCTGTTCAGCCGAAGGGCTTCTTTTTTAAACTCTTTTATTTGCGTCTTCCGAAAAATCGATTTCGACGGGTTCGTAGCATAGGAAGTCTCTGAGAATAGAGGGATCGACCTCTGACACTGTTCACTTCCCCAAAACTGAAAATCTGTTGAATTATAGATCATTTTTTCAATCATAAACCCGCCATGACGTGCAAGAAAACGAAGACTTTCGAGCGAATGGAGAAACAGGTGCCGCGGTGCATCCAACTGAACCCAATGTGTTCCATACGTTTCCCAGGCATGCGAAGAAACTGTTGGAATGGTCATGATAATCACACCGTCATGTGAAAGCAACGATGACATTGACCGCATAGCTTCTACTGGGTTTGGCATGTGCTCGAATGAATCGTACAACATCACAATATCCCAGGAACCCGTTGTGTCCTCCAGAGTTGTTTTCTTGAGCTGAGTACCGTTGTCATAGATAGTATCGGCCTTGATAAAAGGATCGATGCCCATGACGTTCTTAAATCCTATTTCCTTGAGACAATAGATGAGAGATCCATTCCCGCATCCAACATCGAGAATCCTTGTCGATTTGTGAAGCTCGATTCTTGACATCGCATCGAGCGCGTAGTTAGGAAATACATTAAGTAAGTATCTACCGAGCCGAGTTCTCTTCAATGACTGGTCTGCCCGAAGGTTGTGAACAAATCGAGCTATCTTATTCTCCTTTGACGGGTCATTTGCCAAGCTATAATACTCTGATTCATAGTACGTTGATAAATCCGCCGGTATTTCATTCAACTGAAGACAATTACAGCGAGCACATTGAAAGTAGTCGAAGGACTCGCCCGTTCCAAACATCATTTCCCGTATGACAAAGAGACGGTTTTTTTCTGTATTTCCACAGATTCTGCATTTGGGAGGCCGCATTGACCATCCTACGCGATCGATTAAGAGATCCTGCTACTTCAGCTGTAGTATGAGAAGCACGATTGTCAAGGCGCCGGTGATAATCGATGCCGTTTGGCTGACCACGCCGAGATAGTACGAAAACGGCCGATCAGAGACTTTCGGCACCCAGATGTAATCGCCTTCTTCGATCTGTGTTTCACCTGGCTTGAGCCACTGGCGGGTTGTGTGCTTGATGACCATGACATCCCCAGGCCTCGCATAATCTGTGAACCCGCCGGCTTTCGACACATAATAGCTAATGTCTTTCCCCGGGACGTAGGTGACTTGTGTCGGAGAAACTACCTGGCCGAAGATATAGACACTTTTTTGAATGGAGGGAATGACGATCCGATCCTCCGGCCGCAGAAAAACGTCGTGTGTGCTGTCTTTTTCCAGCAACAGTTTTTCAAAGTCCACTTTCACCCGTTCGCCTTGAATTCGCAGCTCGTTTTCTAGGTTGAGGTAGCTCTCATCCTCTGTGGAAATGTTGCCCCGGTTCCTGAGCATCCTCTCCAACTCGGTATTTTTCGTGTCAACGGGCTTTCGCATCAACTCTGCATTTTTTAAAGAGGCGAACTTCGTAAGGCCGGTTTTCTGCATCACCTCGCTCAGGCGGGTTTGAGCACGCGTGATCGGATAGACTCCAGGGTTCAGTACCTCGCCCTCAACAGTCACCCGATGATCCTCTCGCAAATCAAGTTTCTCCCACACGACGATTCGGTCGCCCGGTTCAAGCCTGGGATTCGAATTATCCGGCGCAACTGCCCCTCCATATCGGAAAACCGAGTTGTGAAGCGTAAGAGACATTGCATCTTGACGAATGAGAATGATGCTGTCCGGCAAAGCACGTGGCGAAAGGCCCTGTGCCAGCTGAATCAAATCTTCCAGCCTGTCTCCTTCGACGAACTCGTATCTCCCCGGTCGGTTGATTCCGCCATACACTCCGACAATGTTTCTGGCCAGGTCTTTCCTGGGAACAAAAACCTCGTCGCCTTCCCGCAGGTATTGATTCCACTTATCTTCTTTTGTTGCGTGATATTTTTGCAGATCCGCTCGGATCATCGTGCCGTCACGGCGTCTCACCATGACATTCCTGACGGAAGCATCCTCCGGCCACTCGATGATCTCAATCGTTGGTGTGAGAAGGTCGGTGGAAGGTATGACTCTCCGGTTGGCTTGTTGCAACACCCTCTCAACCCTGTCAGTCGCGTGCACGGAAAATGTGCCCTGCTGTTTCACCGCGCCCGTCACATTCACGAGAATTTCCCTGGGCTTCAAAAGAGTCACCGATGGGCTTCCCGTAATATATTTTTTCCTTATCTCGGATAAGACCTTTTTCCGCGCCTCGCTGAGGGTTAGATCGGACACGTGAACCTCGCCTACCGTTGGCACAATCAGGCTTCCCTCAAGCGACACGGTGAGGCTGAATATTACCGAAGGGGAATATGAAATCACGACGGCAAACTGGTCGGAGGGGCCCACAACGTATCGCTCCGGGTCGACCGGTGCATCGAGCGCTGGCAATGCCATCGCTTGCGATTGAGCTTTCAACTTCGCCATCTCATCGGGCTCGCTTTGATCCTGCTGCTTCTTCGAGGTCTGAGCATCCACAAGCAAAGGAAAGAAAAACATCGCAAAGACCACGAGGACTCCCTTTGTTGCAAAACTATTCGAGTTCATTGATTACACCGATTGCGCGAGTATTTCCGTAATTCGTTCTGCAGTTTTTCCATCCCACAGCTCCGGAATTTTTCCCTGTTTGGTTTTGCCTTGAAGAATCTCCCTGCCCCGACTCACCACACGCCCCTCTTCCAACCCGCACAGCTCATTGGTGCCGATTTCCACGGTAATCGGACGCTCCGTGTTGTTCCGCAAGGTGAGACACGGTACTCCCAAATAAGTCGTTTCCTCCTGAATCCCTCCGGAATCTGTGATCACGAGGCCGGCTAGCTCCATCAGACTCAGAAACTCCAAATAGCCTAACGGGTCGAGAAGCTGCAAATTCCCTATCGATTTTCCATGCCCGTCGAGTCCGTATTCTTCAATCATTTTTCGCGTCCTCGGATGAACCGGGAATACGATGACCGCATCTTTGCCGAGTTGCTCGAAGATCGAGAAGATCTTTCCCAGATTCTCCCGCCCGTCCACATTGCTGGGACGATGCAGAGTTACCAGAATGAACTGATGAGGCCGCAACTTCAACTTGTTTGCGATGTCGTAACTCCGTGCTTTCTGGCGGTAATAGACCAATGAGTCAATCATCACGTTCCCAACAAGAAACATCTTACCGTCATCCACACCTTCCCGCTTCAGGTTTGCAATGCCGCTTGGCTCTGAAACAAAGAGAAACTGGGCAAGCGAGTCTGTCAGCAACCTGTTGATTTCCTCCGGCATGGTCCGGTCGAAGCTCCTTAAACCCGCTTCCACGTGGGCAACACGGATTTGCATTTTTGCACTGACCAGGCTGCATGCCACAGTCGAGTTCACATCACCCACAACAACGACAATGTCGGGTTTCTCCCGCTCCAGCACTTTTTCAAACTCCACCATGATTTTGGCGGTTTGCTGGGCGTGAGAACCCGACCCGACGCCGAGATAAAAGTCAGGTTGTGGAAGCTCCAGGTCTTCAAAGAACACTTTCGACATCGCCTCATCGTAATGCTGTCCCGTGTGGACGATGAGATGGCGAATGCTGTCATAATATTTCTGGAACGCCCTATGGAGCGGAGCCACCTTCATGAAATTCGGCCTGGCTCCCACCACACTGATGACTTTTTTCAAAAATCCATTACTCCGACAAGCGGTTGTTTCAAGAAATTATCTTTCCTCGTACTGCTTTTTATAATACTCTTTATACTCGCCGCTCAGAATCTTCTTCCACCAGTCTTGATGTTCGAGATACCATTCGACAGTCTCCTTGATGCCTCGTTCGAAAGTGTACGAAGGCCTCCAACCCAGCTCAGCCTCAATCCTGCTCGAGTCGATTGCATAACGCCGGTCGTGACCTAGCCTGTCTTTGACGAACTTGATGAGGTTCTCAGATTTTCCAAGATGCCTTAGAATTAACTTCACGATATCGATGTTCTTCCACTCGTTGTTCCCGCCAATGTTGTAGACATGGCCGGCCTCGCCTTTCTGGAGAACTGCGTCAATCGCCGCACAATGGTCGGTGACGTGCAGCCAATCCCTTAC
>CAYIBG010000023.1:0-13987 GCA_964361365.1 uncultured Ignavibacteriaceae bacterium
GCTTGCGTAGCTCAGCTGGTAGAGCACGTCCTTGGTAAGGACGAGGTCACCGGTTCAATCCCGGTCGCAAGCTCGCTGACGTGCATAACAATTTTTCGGAGACTCCATCGTGAGAGATATCATTACCCTTGAATGCTCGACGTGCAAACGCCGAAACTACTCGACGACCAAGAACAAGAAAAAACAGACGGGGAGGGTGGAGTACAAGAAGTATTGTCGTTGGTGCCACAAGCGCACCCCGCACAAGGAGACCAAGTAATTACGTCAGTAGCTCAATTGGTAGAGCAGCGGTCTCCAAAACCGCAGGTTGGGGGTTCGAGTCCCTCCTGACGTGCACTGACTATTGCCGAGACGAATCCCATGAAAGAGAAACTGCTAAGCTTCTTCACCGACGTGAGGAAGGAAATGGAAAAAGTAACATGGCCGACCAGGGACGAGTTAATGGAGTCCACCAAGATCGTCATCACCGTGTCGCTCATAATCTCTGTGTTCACGTATGTCGTTGATTTTATCGTGAGCAAAGCAATGCAATCGATTCTATGAGCGAAACGAACGTGGACAAGCGCTGGTATGTTGTCAGGACGTATTCAGGCCATGAATCGAAGGTAAAAGTGTACCTGGAATCGGAAGTTGCCCGAATGACGATGGGCGACAGGATTTCGAGTGTTCTCATTCCGTCTGAAAAAGTGATTGAGATGAAAGACGGAAAGAAGAAGACGAAAATGAGAAACTTTTTTCCGGGATATGTCCTTGTGGAAGCCGTCCTGGACAAAGAGACGACACATTTGATTCTCGAAGCTCCGTCGGTTCTCGGATTTGTGCCGGACAAACATAACCCTGCTCCGCTCCAGCCTGATGAAGTGCGCCGGCTGGTTGGAAAGATGGAACAAAGGCAGGAAGTGGAGCTGGTGGAAATCCCGTTTAGGATCGGCGACCCGGTGAAAGTGGTCGAAGGTCCGTTCAACAATTTCAACGGGTTCGTCAAAGGAGTGAATCCGGAAAAGCTCAAGGTGAAGGTGGAAGTGAGTATTTTTGGCCGCAAGACACCGGTGGAATTGGATTTTTCACAAGTGGAACTCGAGAAGTAGTCACCATAAGAAGGAAATTGTTCGAATGAAGAAAGTCACTGGCTTTGTAAAACTGCAGATTCCTGCCGGACAGGCCAACCCTGCGCCCCCGGTCGGCCCAGCGCTCGGACAAAAGGGCATCAACATCATGGAATTCTGCAAGCAATTTAATGCCAGAACCAAAGAACAGCAGGGACTCATCATCCCGGTCATTATTACAGTCTTCAGCGATAAGTCCTTCACATTTATTACGAAGACGCCGCCTGCTGCTACTCTTTTGCTGAAAGCGGCGAAGGTTGAAAAAGGCTCGGGTGAGCCCAATAGAAACAAAGTTGCCAAGGTGAGTAAAAAGCAGGTACGCGAAATTGCTGAGATGAAGATGGCCGACCTTAATGCCTCAAATGTCGAGTCTGCCATGAGGATGATCGCCGGGACCGCCCGCAGCATGGGTATTGTTGTCGAAGATTGAACTCAGGAGTTCTAAGATGAAGAAAAAAAGCAAACGGTATCGGGGCGCCGCAAAGAAAATCGAAAACAAGAACTACACGATCGTCCAGGCAGTCGACCGGGTCAAAGAATCTGCCACGGCGAAGTTCGGCGAGTCAGTGGATATTGCTGTGAGGCTTGGTGTGGACCCGAAAAAGGCCGACCAGGCAATCCGCGGGACCGTAGCTCTTCCGCATGGAATCGGAAAGGCAGTTCGTGTTCTGGTCATTGCGAAGCCTCCGAAGGATGAGGAAGCTCGGGAAGCTGGCGCAGACCATGTCGGGTTCAAGGATTATTTGGACAAAATACAGGGCGGATGGGCCGATGTGGATGTTATCATCGCTACGCCGGACGTGATGGCGGATCTTGGCAAGCTCGGCAAGATCCTGGGTCCTCGTGGTCTCATGCCGAATCCCAAGAGCGGAACAGTGACCCTCGAGGTTGGCAAGGCTGTCAAAGAAGTGAAGGCGGGCAAAATCGAATTTCGAGTTGACAAGGACGGCATCGTTCACGCTTCGATTGGGAAAGCGAGCTTTGAACCTGAGAAACTCGTGGACAACATCCACATGTTTCTGAACACGATCGTTCGTCTCAAACCAGCGACGGCAAAGGGACAATACATCAAGAGCATCGCCCTTTCGTCAACGATGGGACCGGGCGTCCACATCGATAAGAATGAAGTCGCCGCACATTAAACAAGTTTACGCACTCGCACCGAGAACTATTTCCTGATGCCCTTCCGTTCGAAGGGGCTTCTCATCGGGGAAACGATGACATGAGGTTATTATGAAACGAAACGAAAAAGAGTCAATCGTAGCAGAGGTCGCCGACAAGGCTTCCCGTGCCGCAGCGATGTATTTCACGAATTTCTCCGGGCTCACGGTGGGTGAGGAGACGGAGCTGAGACGAGAATTCCGGAAGTCGGGTGTCGAGTATACTGTTGTAAAGAACACACTGGCACGGAAGGCACTGGAAAGAGTCACCGGCTATGATCGCGTGTTTGATAAGCTTGTGGGTCCGACGGGGATTGCCTTTACGAATGAGGACATCACGGCCCCGGCAAAAATTATCAAGAAGTTTTCCGAAAAGACGGGCAGGTTCAAGCTGAAAGTCGCGATCCTTGAAAAACAAATCTACGACGGGTCAAAGCTCGATCAGCTTTCAAAGTTGCCCTCGCGAAAAGAAATCGTAGCAAGCATCCTTGGAAGCATTCAGGTACCCTTGACGGGTGTCGTCGGTGTGTTGAACGCCGTCGCCCGGGATTTGGTGAGTGTTATCGACCAGATTGCCAAGAAAAAAGAAGCCGCATAACAAAGTTTAGAACAACATTTTAACTAAGGAGAATTACCCATGTCCGTAACAGAAATCGTCGAGAAAATCGAAAAGCTCACGCTGCTCGAAGCGGTGGAACTGAAGAAGGCCCTCGAAGACAAGTTTGGTGTGACTGCGGCTGCGCCGATGATGATGGGCGGTATGATGCCCGGTGCTGCAGCCGGCGGAGCTGCACCGGCCGTTGAAGAGAAGACGGAATTCGCGGTCGAGCTGAAAAGTTCCGGCGCACAGAAGATCAACGTCATCAAAGTTGTCCGGGCCGCGACCGGCCTTGGGTTGAAGGAAGCGAAAGATATGGTGGACGGAGCGCCCAAGGTTATCAAAGAAAGTTTGTCCAAGGACGAAGCAGAAAAGCTGAAAAAAGAATTGGAAGAGGCAGGCGCTCAGGTCGAACTGAAGTAATCGAGCGGCTTGAATTTTTTCCGGTCATTCTTTGTTCAGAGAACAGATTTTTTTCGCAAAAACCTGTCAGAGCCGATGGTTCCCTCTATAAGTAGAGAGGCAGAGAACCATCGGCTTCTGCTGTTCTTAAGCGACACCACCTTCGTTCGTCAAAAGTTTCTGGTTTTCACAAATTCAAGCAAGGAGCGGTTCCTTTGAAAAACCAATCCAACGGTACCAACGGCAGGGTTTCCTTTAGTCGGATTCCATCCGTCATCGAAACTCCTGATCTGTTAAATGTCCAGACAGATTCGTTTCATAACTTCCTGCAGATGGATGTGTCGCCCCGTCGACGAAAGAAAATGGGCCTGCAACAGGTTTTTGAAACGAATTTCCCGATTACCGATGCGCGGGAAAACTTTCTCCTCGAATTCGTCGAGTACTATGTGGAGAAGCCGAAGTATTCGGTCGTCGAGTGTCAGGAACGCGGTCTCACGTATGCAGTTCCCCTGAAGGCCAAACTGAGATTGTCTTCGAAGAAAGAAGGCAGCAAGGAATTCACCGACACGATCGAGCAGGAAGTCTATCTCGGAAACCTGCCAGCAATGACGTACCGCGGCACTTTCATCATCAACGGTGCGGAGCGCGTGATTGTCAGCCAGCTCCATCGATCGCCGGGCGTGTTTTTCGGAGAGTCTGTCCATCCCAACGGCACGATGATGTACTCAGCAAGGATCATTCCATTCAGGGGTTCCTGGGTTGAATTCGCGACGGACATCAATAACGTGATGTACGCCTACATTGACCGGAAAAAGAAATTCCCCGTGACAACGCTTCTCCGCGCACTCGGTTATTCTTCTGACGACGCCATACTTGATTTGTTTGGCCTTGTCGAAGAAATCGACGTGAACAAGGCGAGCCTGAAAGACTACCTCGAACGGATCATCTGCAGCGACGTGTTCGACAAGAAGACCGGCGAGATTTTCATCAACAAAGACGCGAAGCTGACTGAGGACCACATCAAGCAAATCAAGAAGTCGGACATTAAGAAGATTCGCTTCCTCAAGTCGGAAGAGGGTATGCATGCGTCGGTTATCGCCAACACGATTCTAAAGGATGTGGCCCGATCGGAAGAAGACGCTCTCGAAGCAATTTATTCGCAGCTTCGCTCGGGGGAGGCACCGGATTTGGATACGGCGAAAAACCTCATCGACCGGCTCTTTTTCAACCCGAAACGATACGACCTCGGAGACGTAGGCCGTCACAGATTGAATGCAAAGCTCGGCCTCGACATCGCCATCACAGTCACGACTCTGACAAAAGAAGATATCGTGGCGATCGTGAAGTACCTCATGGATTTGCAGCAGGGGAAAAGAGCGGTAGACGATATCGACCACCTCGGCAACAGGCGCGTGCGGACAGTGGGCGAGCAGTTGGCTCAGCAGTTCAACATCGGGCTTTCAAGGATGACGCGCACAATCCGGGAGCGAATGAACCTGCGCGACGCCGAGACGATTGCGCCGCAGGATCTCGTGAATGCCCGGACGATCACAAGCGTGATTAACGCGTTCTTTGGAACGAATCAGCTGTCCCAATTCCTCGACCAGACCAACCCGCTTTCCGAAATGACGCACAAGCGTCGCGTCTCTGCACTCGGTCCGGGCGGTTTGACACGAGAGCGGGCAGGGTTCGAGGTCCGCGACGTTCACTATACGCACTACGGCCGTTTGTGTCCCATCGAAACACCCGAAGGCCCCAATATCGGGTTGATTTCATCGCTCTGTATTCATGCACGCATCAACGATTTTGGGTTTATCGAGACGCCGTATCGAAAAGTGAAAAACGGCAAGATCTCTGAGGAGATCGAATTCCTGACGGCTGAAAAAGAAGACAAGGTCACGATCGCGCAGGCCAACGCGCCGATCGACGACAAAAGCCGGTTCAAGGAAGAGAAGGTGAAATCGCGCTTCCAGAGCGATTACCCTCTGGCCGAGCCTGAAAAAATCCAGTATATGGATGTGGCGCCGAATCAGATTGTCAGCGCGGCTGCGGCGCTGATCCCGTTTCTCGAACATGATGACGCAAACCGTGCACTGATGGGGTCAAACATGCAGCGTCAGGCCGTGCCGTTGCTGCAGCCCGTCGCGCCGATCGTTGGGACAGGATTGGAAGAAAAACTCGCGAGGGATTCGCGTACAATTATCACCGCTCAGCGTAATGGCGTCGTGGAGTCCGTTTCAGCGGACAGCATTGTCGTGCAGTATGACATTGACGAGAAGAGTACAGAAGCAGTCGTGAGTTTCGACGACAAGAAACATGTCGAATACAAGTTGACAAAGTTCCTCCGGACGAACCAGGATACATGCATCAATCAAAAGCCGGTTGCAAAAGTTGGCCAGCGATTCAAAAAGGGAGACGTTCTGGCAGACGGCTGTGCCACCGACAACGGCGAGCTTGCGCTTGGCCGGAACGTGCTGGTGGCGTTCATGCCATGGAGAGGCTTCAACTTTGAGGATGCGATCATTGTGAGTGAACGCCTCGTTTCGGAAGACGTGTTCACCTCGATTCATGTCGAGGAGTTTGAGCTCCAGGTTCGTGACACGAAGCGCGGCGAAGAAGAGTTGACTCGGGAAATCCCCAATGTGAGTGAAGAAGCGACAAAGGATCTCGACGAGAACGGCATTATTCGGATCGGGGCCGAAGTCAACGAGGGTGATATCCTTATCGGAAAGATTACTCCCAAAGGTGAAACAGACCCCACGCCGGAGGAGAAACTGCTCAAGGCAATATTCGGCGAGAAGGCGGGCGATGTGAAGGATGCATCCCTGAAGGCCCCTCCAGGAATGAAGGGCATCGTGATTTCGACGAAGCTGTTTAGCCGGAAGAAGAAAGACACCGAGAGCAAGAAAGAAGACAAGAAGAAGCTCGAGTCTCTCGACCGTTCACGACGGCGCGAACTTAAGGAGCTAGACGAGAAACTGGCTTACAAGCTTGGACAAATTCTCGCAGGTGAAAAATCGGCTGGAATCCGCGATGCCGACGGCAATGTGATCCTCCGGAGCGGCACAGCCCTCAAAGAGGACACCTTCCAATCGATAGAAAATCTTGACAAACTTGACGTCGGCCAGAACTGGGTGGACGACACTCGTCAGCACAACACAATCGTGAAGATTTATGAAAATTATCGACAGAAGCTGAGCGAAATCGAGGAACTCTATCGCCACGAAAAGAACAAGATCCAACTCGGCGACGAACTGGCGCCGGGTATCGTGCAGCTCGCGAAGGTCTATGTCGCAAAGAAGCGCAAGCTTGCTGTCGGCGACAAGATGGCCGGCCGACATGGAAACAAGGGGGTCGTGTCAACCATCGTCCCAGCGGAAGACATGCCGTTTTTGCCAAACGGACTTCCGGTGGACATTGTTCTCAACCCGCTCGGCGTACCTTCGCGTATGAATCTCGGCCAGCTGTTTGAAGTTGCACTCGGCTGGGCCGGGCAAGAGCTCGGAGAGAAATTTTCTTCTCCCATCTTTGACGGTGCTACGTGGGAAGAAGTCCAGGAGTACCTCAAGAAGGCAGGTTTGAGTGATAACTCGAAGTCGGCTCTGATAGACGGCAGAACAGGAGAGCCGTTCGACCAGGAGGTGACTGTCGGATACCTTTACATGATGAAACTCTCCCATATGGTGGATGACAAGATCCACGCCCGGTCAATCGGACCATACTCGTTGATTACCCAGCAGCCCCTCGGAGGAAAGGCCCAATTTGGAGGCCAGAGGTTTGGTGAGATGGAAGTGTGGGCTCTTGAAGGCTACGGGGCCGCTCACGTGCTCCAGGAAATCCTCACGGTCAAGTCGGATGACGTCGTCGGCCGTGCGAAAGTCTATGAATCGCTGGTCAAGGGTGAAAACTTGCCCGAACCAAACGTACCAGAATCCTTCAACGTGCTCGTACGCGAACTGCAAGGATTGGGATTGGAAGTCAAAATTGAATGATGTGATTGTCGGGTCTGAACAAGCCACAATCACCGTCTACTTATTGGAGGGTCTATGCCTTATACGATGATGGAGAACAGGGAAAAGAAGAGTTTTTCAAAGATCACGATCAGCCTTGCCTCGCCGGACATGATTCTCTCCCGATCTCACGGGGAAGTTACAAAACCCGAGACGATCAACTATCGTTCTTTCCGTCCTGAAAAGGATGGACTGTTCTGCGAGAAGATTTTCGGCCCGGTGCGCGACTGGGAATGCCATTGCGGGAAATACAAACGAATCCGATACAAAGGAATCGTTTGCGACCGCTGCGGCGTGGAAGTAACACAAAAAAGCGTTCGCCGGGAGCGGATGGGGCACATTTCCCTGGCTGTTCCTGTCGTTCACATTTGGTATTTCCGATCGCTGCCGACGAAAATCGGAAATGTCCTCGGCCTCGCCTCGAAAGAACTCGAAAAAATCATCTACTACGAGTCCTACGTTGTTGTGAACCCGGGTACAACCGGCCTTCAAAAGCTCGACCTGATTTCTGAAGACCAGTATTTGGAAATTCTCGCTTCGTTGCCGGAGAACAACCAAGACCTTGAAAATGCGGACCCCAAGAAATTCATTGCGAAAATGGGGGGCGATGCAATCAAGGATCTTCTCAAGAGAGTGAACATCGAAGAAGCAGCGGCTGGACTTCGTGTTCTTGTAAAAAGCGAGACGTCAGTCCAGAAAAAGCAGGAAGCCTTAAAACGGCTGAGAATCGTCGAGGCATTAAGGAAGAGCGAACAAACTGCTCCCAACAAACCCGAGTGGATGGTTCTTGATGTGATTCCGGTGATTCCGCCGGAGTTGCGCCCTCTTGTGCCGCTCGAAGGCGGCCGGTTCGCCACGTCCGACCTGAATGACCTGTATCGCAGAGTCATCATCCGAAACAATCGGCTGAAACGGCTGATCGAAATCAAGGCGCCCGAAGTTATTCTGAGAAACGAGAAGCGGATGTTGCAGGAAGCAGTCGATTCGTTGTTCGACAACTCGAGGCGAATCAATGCCGTGCGCAGCGATAACAACCGCGCTCTCAAGTCTTTGTCCGACATGCTCAAGGGCAAACAGGGTCGTTTCCGGCAGAACTTGCTGGGAAAGCGCGTCGACTATTCCGGCCGTTCTGTCATTGTCGTAGGGCCGGAGTTGAAGCTTCATGAATGCGGGTTGCCGAAAGATATGGCGGTCGAACTGTTCAAGCCGCACATCATCCGAAAGCTCATCGAACGTGGATTGGTCAAGACGGTCAAGAGTGCGAAGAAAATGGTGGACAAAAAAGGTCCGGAGGTTTGGGATATTCTGGATCATATCATCGACGGTCATCCGGTGATGTTGAACCGCGCTCCAACGTTGCACCGACTCGGCATCCAGGCATTCCAACCCGTTTTGGTGGAAGGAAAGGCAATACGGATTCACCCGATGGTGTGTACGGCCTTCAACGCAGACTTCGACGGCGACCAGATGGCAGTTCATGTTCCACTGTCGTACGAAGCTCAGCTCGAAGCGCGTATGCTGATGCTGTCAAGCCACAACATCCTTTCTCCCGCAAATGGGGCGCCCATTGTCACGCCAACGCAGGACCAGGTTCTTGGCTGTTATTATCTGACAAAATCACGGACCGGCGATGTTGGCGAGGGGAAGCTCTTTTCCTCGGTCAGCGAAGTGAATATTGCCTACGACCAGGGAAAAATCGGGCTTCACACGAGAATCAATGTGAAGGTCAATAAAGAGACCATCGAGACAACCACAGGGCGGGTTCTTTTTAATCAGATTGTTCCCAAGGATATTCCGTTTATCAACGAGCTGCTGAACAAGAAACGCCTTGTCCAGATCATCGCCACGGTTTTCAGACGATGCGGCAACCTTGTCACGGCTCAATTCCTGGATAAATTGAAAACAATGGGATTTACGTATGCGACGAAGGGTGGCCTCTCGGTTTCCATTGGCGACGTGATCATCCCGAAAGAGAAGCACGAACTTGTGGCGAAGGCAGTGCGCGACGTCGAAAGCGTTGACACCCAGTACTACCGCGGCTTTATCACGAACGGAGAACGGTACAATAAGGTCATCGACATCTGGACCCGGGCAACAAGCAGAATAGCAGAACGGTTGTTCGACGCTTTGCAGCATGACCGCGACGGCTTCAACTCGCTGTACATGATGGTTGATTCGGGCGCCCGAGGTTCCAAGGAGCAGGTACGTCAGCTCGCGGGAATGCGCGGCTTAATGGCGAAACCCCAGAAGAGCATGTCGGGAGCGACCGGTGAATTAATCGAAAACCCGATTATTGCCAACTTCCGAGAAGGACTTTCGATTCTCGAATACTTTATTTCCACACACGGAGCGCGGAAGGGACTTGCGGACACTGCCTTGAAGACTGCCGATGCTGGATACCTTACGCGTCGTCTGGTCGACGTTGCGCAGGATGGCATTATTGCGGAAAAAGATTGCGGCACCATTCAAGGCGTTCTTACAGGTGCTTTAAAAGAGGGTGAGGATGTGAAGGAGCCTTTAGCGGAGCGCATCCTGGGCAGAGTTTCGCTCATGGACGTCGTCGACCCGTTGACCAACGTTAAGATCGTGAAAGCAGGCGAACTGATCGACGAAGACAAGGCGCAGCGCATCTCCGAAACATCCATTGAGGCCGTCTTGATTCGTTCAGTGCTTACATGCGACTCCCGACGGGGTGTGTGCGCGAAATGCTACGGCCGCGATTTAACCACAGGAAATCTCGTGGAACCCGGAATGGCGGTCGGAGTCATTGCGGCTCAATCCATCGGCGAGCCCGGAACGCAGCTCACCCTGCGAACTTTCCACACGGGCGGAACCGCGAGTTTGATCGCCGCCCAATCACAGATTACCTCCAAGTTCGACGGCAAGGTGAAGTACGATGGAGTCAAATGCATTGAATACGGCAGTAAGGCAGAAATGAAACTTGTGGTTTCCGGGCGAAGCGGCGTCATTAATATTCTCGACGGCGACCATAGAGTCCTGACCAAGTACGACGTGCCATACGGGGCGACCTTGAACGTTGCTGACGGGGCAAAAGTCGCAAAGGGAGAACTCATTTATGAATGGGACCCGTACAACGCCGTGATCGTTTCAGAACACGCCGGCACATTGAAGTACGTCGACTTGAAGGAGAAGGTCACGTTCCGCGAAGAACCCGACGAACAGACGGGTCATATTCAGAAGGTCGTTATCGATAGCAGGGAAAAGACCTTCATTCCTGCCATCGCTGTCGTCAACAAGAAAGGTCAGAAAGTTGTCACCTATCCGATTCCGACGCGTGCCCATCTTATTGTCGATGACGGGGATGAGATTGAGGCAGGCACTATTCTCGTAAAAATCCCGCGCGACATCGGAAAAACAAGAGATATCACAGGTGGTTTACCCCGCGTAACGGAATTGTTCGAGGCGCGGCATCCCGGTGATCTGGCGGTGGTTTCGGAGATCGACGGCGTGGTCAATATCGGCCAGCCGAAGCGAGGCTCTCGAGAAGTATTTGTTACAAGTCACGACGGCAAAGACAAGCGGACATACATGATTCCCCTGGGCAAACACCTGTTGACGCAGGAAAACGATGTTGTCCGGGCGGGTGAGCGTCTTTCCGCCGGTTCGATCGACCCGCATGACATTCTGAAGATCAAGGGAACAACCGCGGTCCAGGAATACCTGGTGAACGAGATCCAGGAAGTCTACCGGATGCAGGGTGTCAAGATTAACGACAAGCACATCGAGATCATTGTGCGCCAGATGATGCAAAAGGTGCGCATCGTCGACCCGGGTGACACAAAGTACTTAGAGGGAGACCACGTCGACAAGTCCCGGTTGCAGGATGAAAACGGATTCCTCAAAGGGAAGGTCGTGGTGGAAAGCAAGGGAGATTCGAAGCTGAAGAATGGAACGGTGATAACGAAGAAGGAGGTTCGAGAATTCAACGCGGATCTCAAGAAAAAGGAAAAGAAGGTGGCAGAGACCCGGGATACCGAACCAGCCACATCCGAGCCGATTCTTCTTGGCATCACGCAAGCTTCTCTCACCACGGATAGCTTCATCTCAGCTGCCTCATTCCAGGAGACGACAAAGGTGCTAACTGATGCCGCCGTTGAGGGTAAAGTCGACATGCTACTTGGCCTGAAGGAAAACGTGATCATGGGCCACCTTATTCCGGCAGGAACCGGACAAAAGAAGTTCCGCGACCTTATGGTTGTTTCGAAGGAACAGCCGGAGGATATAGGCGAACCACAAGAAGAAGTCGTTGAAGTGGCCGGGGGTGAAGGAGAGAAGAAATTGAAACGGAAAGCGAAATCGGTCGCCTAATATTGCTTTCTGCGAAAGTTTTTTCGTTGACAAAGATTGAAAAAAAACCTATATTTAAAGGCTAATCTTGAAAATGGAGTCAGCATAGTTTGCCAACGATTAATCAATTAGTCCGCAACAGCCGGGAGAGGGTCTCTTGGAAGAGCAAGTCACCTGCGTTGGGAGGAAGTCCCCAAAAACGAGGGGTATGCACGCGGGTGTATACGACAACTCCGAAGAAACCAAATTCGGCGCTGAGAAAAGTAGCGCGTGTGCGTCTTACCAACAGCATTGAGGTGTCGGCGTACATTCCCGGTGAGGGTCATAACCTGCAGGAGCATTCGATTGTGCTCATCAGGGGGGGGAGAGTAAAAGATTTGCCCGGTGTGCGATACCATATTATTCGCGGGACCCTTGACACGCAAGGGGTGCAAGATCGAAAACAAGGCCGGTCCAAGTACGGCGCCAAAAGGCCCAAATAGACATGAGAAAGAAACGATCCTCACGAAGGCTCTTATCGCCCGATCCGAAATTTAATGATCTTCTGCTCGCGAGGTTCACCAACAACATCTTGCGGCAAGGGAAAAAGCATCTTGCCCGAACGATTTTGGTGAAAGCGCTGAACTTTATCGAGCAGAAGACCAAGAAGAATCCGCTGGAGGTATTCAAGAAAGCAGTAGACAACGCCTCTCCGATGATAGAAGTACGTGCTCGCAGAGTTGGTGGTGCTACCTATCAAGTACCTACAGAAGTTCGTCCCGAGCGACGAACCGCTCTTGCGATCCGTTGGTTGATCGGACACGCGAAGGAACGCTCGGAAAAGTCCATGTCGCAAAACCTGGCTTCGGAATTGATCGCTGCTTCGACGGGCGAAGGCGGGGCGGTCAAAAAGAAAGACGATGTTCATCGGATGGCCGAAGCGAACAAGGCGTTTGCGCATTTTCGCTGGTAATCTGCTGTAACAACAAAATAAGATTGAACCTCTCCATCTTCTTCTGAAGAAGGAGGGGGATGGCTTTGGTAAGGAAAAGTTATGCCTCGGGATTACACTCTAGATAAAACGAGAAATATCGGCATCATGGCTCACATCGACGCCGGGAAGACAACCACGACGGAGCGCATCCTGTTCTACACGGGAAAGCTCCATCGAATGGGTGAGGTGCACGATGGCGCTGCAACGATGGATTGGATGGAGCAGGAAAAG
Source organism: uncultured Ignavibacteriaceae bacterium (assembly GCA_964361365.1). GTDB lineage: Bacteria > Bacteroidota > Ignavibacteria > UBA10030 > UBA10030 > JANOGR01. Next base: position 12,789 of record CAYIBG010000023.1, read on the forward strand.
GAGCGCGGTATAACAATTACCAGCGCTGCGACAACATGTTTCTGGAATGACCATCGTGTCAACATTATTGACACGCCCGGCCACGTTGACTTTACGATTGAAGTGGAGCGGTCGCTGCGAGTGCTGGATGGTGCCGTTGCGCTGTTTTGCTCCGTCGGAGGGGTTGAGCCTCAGTCCGAAACGGTATGGCGCCAGGCGGACAAATACGGCGTCCCTCGGATTGCATTTGTGAACAAAATGGACAGGGCGGGAGCTGATTTCATCGCGGTGGTAGAAATGATGAAACAACGGCTCGCGGCAAATGCCGTGCCCGTTCAGTTGCCGGTCGGCGAAGGGGAAATGTTCGCCGGTATCATCGATCTCATCACGATGAAGGCGCGGATGTACCACGAAGGCAACCAGGGAATCACGTGGGACGAAATAGAAATTCCTGAAAAACTGAGAACCCGTGCAAACGAGTACAGAATAAAAATGCTCGAGGCTGTGGCTGACGAGGATGATTCCTTACTCGCGAAGTACCTCGATGGCCGCGAAATCTCGCCGGCTGAAATAACCGCAGTATTACGGAGAGCGACAATCAAAGTCAGCATCATACCTATTCTGTGCGGCTCTTCGTTTAAGAATAAGGGCGTTCAGCAGCTCCTTGACGCCGTCATCGATTTCCTTCCTTCACCGGAGGATATCAACAGTGGTGTACTTCATGGACATCATCCGCATCGTCATGATGACGTGATTCGAAAGATAAACGATAAAGAGAAGTTCACGGCTCTTGCCTTTAAGATTATGAGCGATCCGTTCGTCGGTCGTCTGACCTATTTCAGGGTTTACACCGGAACTCTCAATGCAGGTTCATATGTGTACAACGCGACGTCAGAACGGAAAGAGCGCATCGCGCGGCTTCTCCGTATGCATGCCAATCATCGCGAAGAAGTCGATCAGGCATACTCAGGCGATATCGTTGCCGCCATCGGGCTCAAAAACACCCGTACGGGTGATACCCTCACAGACGAAGACGATCCGATCATTCTCGAAAAAATGACTTTCCCCGAACCTGTCATCGATGTTGCGATTGAGCCGAAAACGAAGGTCGACCAGGAAAAAATGGGGGAGGCTCTTCAACGCCTTGCCGAGGAAGATCCGACATTTCGTATTTCTTCCAACGAGGAGACCGGACAAACGATCGTGAGCGGAATGGGTGA
>CAYIBG010000023.1:14087-16921 GCA_964361365.1 uncultured Ignavibacteriaceae bacterium
GAAATGGCGTTCAAGATCGCGGGTTCCATGGCATTCAAAGAAGGAGCACGGAAGGCCGGGCCGATAGTCCTTGAACCCATCATGGATGTTGAGGTTGTCACCCCGGAAGAGTATCTGGGAGATGTCATGGGAGATCTCAACTCGCGTCGCGGAAAAATCGAGGGCATGACCCGAAGGAAGGACGCACACGTCGTGAAAGCGTTCGTACCTCTTTCAGAGATGTTTGGCTATGCCACCCAACTCCGTTCGATGACGCAGGGACGCGCGTTGTATACAATGCAATTCTCGCATTACGAACCTGTTCCGAAATCCATCTCGGAGCAGATTGTCGAAAAAGTGCGTGGTAAAGAAGCTGTACCTGCTTAACAAGGAAGCTACCGAAATCAGATCAATTTAAGGAGATCAACATGGCAAAGGCAAAATTCGACCGCAGCAAGCCCCATGTGAACGTTGGCACCATTGGCCACGTTGACCACGGCAAAACAACGCTGACCGCCGCTATCACGATGGTCCTGAACAAAAAGGGACTGTCGGACGTGCGAACGTTCGATTCGATCGACAATGCACCCGAAGAAAAAGCTCGGGGCATTACGATTGCGACAGCCCACGTGGAGTACTCGACGGACAAACGACACTATGCGCATATCGACTGCCCGGGTCACGCCGATTATGTGAAGAATATGATCACGGGAGCAGCGCAAATGGATGGCGCTATTCTCGTCGTTGCTGCCACAGATGGTCCGATGCCCCAAACGCGTGAACATATTCTCCTGGCTCGCCAGGTCGGTGTTCCGAAGATCGTGGTGTTTATGAATAAGGTCGATGCGGTGGACGACCCCGAGCTGCTGGATTTGGTTGAGCTCGAGCTTCGCGACCTTTTGAAGAAATTCGAATTTCCCGGGGACGAGATTCCGATTATTCGCGGTTCCGCTCTCAAATCCATGGAAGCGGCCCTCCGGCCTGATGTCAAGCCGGATGATCCCGCATTCAAGAGCATTATGGAGCTGATGAATGCGGTTGACACGTACATACCGATCCCAAAACGTGACATCGAGAAACCGTTCCTGATGTCTATTGAGGATGTTTTCTCCATCACGGGTCGTGGAACAGTGGGTACCGGTCGGGTGGAGCGCGGTAAGTGCAAAGTGAGTGATGAAGTCGAAGTCATCGGCCTTGGCCAGCATAAGAAAACTGTTGTGACGGGCGCCGAAATGTTCCGCAAGGAACTTGACGAAGTTGTCGCCGGCGACAACGCAGGAATTCTCCTGCGCGGTGTCGAAAAGAACGAACTCGAGCGCGGGATGGTTATTGCAAAGCCTGGCTCCATTACACCGCACAAAAAGTTTACGGCTCAGGTGTACGTGTTGAAGAAGGAAGAGGGTGGACGCCATACGCCGTTCCTCACCGGTTACCGTCCCCAGTTTTATTTCCGAACAACGGACGTCACGGGAGTCATTACGCTCCCGAGCGGAGTGGAAATGGTTATGCCCGGAGACAACCTCGATGCGGTCAACATTGAGCTGATTTCCACGATCGCCATGGAAGACGGGCTACGGTTTGCCATTCGCGAAGGTGGCCGGACGGTGGGAGCGGGTGTTGTTTCAAAGATTCTCGAATAAACTGATTCAACAAACGGTGTTCTGAGACGAACGCCAGATGTTTTAAGGAGCATTTGTGGCCGGACAAAAGATTCGCATCAAACTGAAATCGTACGATCATAATCTCATCGACAAGTCGGCTGAAAAGATCATCAAAACTGTGCGTTCGACGGGGGCTGTGGTTTCGGGTCCCATTCCCCTCCCGACGAAGCGAAGCGTCTATACAGTGAACCGCTCTCCGCATGTCGACAAGAAATCGCGAGAGCAGTTTGAGACGCGATCGCATAAGCGATTGATTGACATTTTGAACTCCACCGGGAAAACCGTTGACTCCTTGATGAAATTGGAGCTTCCCGCCGGAGTCGACGTGGAAATCAAAGTATAATTTTTTGATTCACTGGTCTCGCGACGTTTGTTCGAAACAGACCGATGAAGGAGTGAAATCGTGAGCGGCATTTTAGGCAAAAAAATAGGAATGACAAGCATCTTCGATGAAGTCGGGGAGTCTATTCCCTGTACCGTCATCGAAGCAGGGCCGTGCTTCGTAACGCAAGTGAAGACCAAGGAAAAAGACGGTTACGACGCCGTGCAGCTGGCTTTTGACCCTCATAAAGAGCGTCTTGTGAACAAACCGACCAAAGGCCATTACGCCAAATCAAAAGTGAAGGTAGCGCGTTTATTGAAGGAGTTCAGAAGTTTCAACGGGACGCCTGTGCAACCTGGCCTGGAAATCAAAGTAGACATGTTTCATCAGGGCGAGTTTGTCGACGTCACAGGGCGTTCCAAGGGGCGCGGTTTTCAAGGCGTCGTGAAACGACATCATTTTGGCGGCGTGGGCATGACCACGCATGGTGCGTCGGACAGGGTGCGGGCTCCCGGCTCTATCGGCTCAAGCTCGTTTCCGTCCCGTGTCTTCAAGGGAATGCGCATGGGCGGACGCATGGGGTTTGAAAACGTCACCGTCAAGAATCTCAAGGTTCTCAAAGTCATTCCCGAGTCCAACATCCTGATTATCAAGGGATCAGTGCCAGGATCCATCAACAGCTACCTTGAAATCGAGAAGGTAGGATAACCATGCAGCTCGATGTTCACAAAATAGACGGTTCTCTCACCGGCGAGAAGGTTTCGCTCGATCCGGCAATTTTTGAGATCAAGCCGAACGACCACGCGATCTACCAGGCTGTCCGGAGCATTCAAGCGAACCAGCGCCAGGGCACACACAAGGTGAAGTCGAGG
>CAYIBG010000024.1:0-15041 GCA_964361365.1 uncultured Ignavibacteriaceae bacterium
GCCATAGAAGTAGTCGTTGACCGCCTTGATAATTGAATAAAACGGCAGCGCGAAGGACGATGTATCCCTTCTCAGTCCGGGCAAGAAATCGATCGGCAGCATGGGAAGCTTGGTCTGAAACCGGTCATTGCATATTCGGATAAACGTTTCGAACGATTCGTTCAGTTTGAACTTGGTGAGTCGTGCCTGCTGTTCATCCGGAAGTCTCACCTTGAGGACCGAAAGGCTGGTATCGGCAAAATCGATTGACGAAAGAGCCCACCCCAGCGCCTCGACCATGTACACGTAAAGATAGCCCCCTTTACCCGTTGCAGAGCCTTCAATGATCCATCGAATATTCTTGTCGTCAAGGGCTCGCTGCAACGAGTCCTTGGCGGTTGTCGCCTGAAACATGATGTCCCGGGCTCTCATGAGAATAGGTGCGATCGTCGTTTCCAGCGATCCGATATTCAACGCCGGCCTTGCAAGTGAATCTGCGACAAACTGAAACGCCGGCTTCAACTGATCGATTTTGGAGATTTTCTCTTTCAAGTCCATTTGAGCGTTGCTCATCATGGATTGGAATCCCGCCATGTTTTCCGTCAGATATGCGTCAAACGCCTTTGTTCGCTTATCTTTTACTTCATCGAACTGAGGAAAAATCTGAAATGACGGGTTTTGGAGGATTCGCTCAAGAAAAGAAACAGCATCGCGGTTTTGGTTTGAGGCAATTCGGCGATCCGCCTGAGCAAGCAAATCCGTGATTGCGGAGTATCCAGGCCACAATTCCTGCTGGATTTTGAACTCGCCTTGCGATGTTGTTTCCCCAACCGGGATCTGAAACAGAAACAGCTGATGAAGCTTTACCGTTTTGGGGAAACCGAGAAGGACTGCAGTGCCATTCGCTTCGATAAGAACATCGCTTTTCCACGCAATTTGTAGCTTTTGTTCGTTCTGATAGATGACAAGTTTTGAAATGTCATCTTTTAGAACGTCCGAATCGATTTTCCAGTCGCCCGCCGGCTTGCAAAAGAAATAGTAATACTGTCCTGCATTGACGTTTTCGCTCGTCAGAGGAAGTTGGCGGTTTTGGTTTGAGAGCTGAATTTCGAGAATTCTCGGACCCCCGAGGCCCAGAAATCCCGACTTTTCCTTAATCTTTAACTGAACCGACGGAGGTTGCTGCGCGATACAAACTGCAACAAAGAGAACATGAATTAACAGCGACTTAAGATGGTTCATTCTTCCCTTTTGCAAGATTTTCATTGTTAAGCCCAGGTGAGACGTGGATCACAAAAAGAGTGCTTGAATATAGAAAACGAGGTAAAGAGAAGCAACCTGCCTGCTTGACAATCTGTCGAAAATTAGCGAAAATGATAGGCCCGTAGGGAGGCATTTTCATGACGCAACGGGTCTTTCGTTGATTACGCCCCCATTCCCTGTTTGCGGCTCCCACTTTTTGGCAACTCTTTAAACCGGGTGACGCAGTCCACAATATTCGGCTTGTATGATGCGAAGCAAGAACCTTCGAACAAACCGCGGGTATACTGAGCATCCCCAATTATCTCAGGAGTCTCTGTCATGATGATGCGCAAAATATTTTTCTCTGCAATCGTTCTGCTGATTGTGCCACTCGCCCCCGCGCAACAGGGCCTTTATATCCAGGATCTCAACTCTCGGGAAGTCTTTCCAAAAGCTCCGGTTTTTCGAGGTGCTTCTTCAATCACAGGTCTACTGGCGTTGGCTTCCGGAGACAAACTCGTAAAACTTATCGATGGAATCACCCTCGCTGAAAAGCTCTCCATAACCGGTGTCACCAACAAAGTAGGAGCAATGTCATTCACGGAATCCGGGCAGTCTCTCCTGACTCTCACGGCAGATGGCCAGTTCGCCGTGTGGAATTCCTCAACAGGTGCGCTCCAGAAATCCTTTTCGGCAGGCTCGAACGCTCTCACCATCTCCGCACAGGGAGAGAACCTTGCTTTTGTGCTTGGCTCAGATCGAACGGTCAAAGTGTATGACGTCCTCAGTGGAAAATCGCTTGGATCCACATCTTCCAAGGAAGACCTGACTGCGTTTGCTCTTCATCCGAACGGAAGAGTGTTTGCCGTCGCGGCTGCCAACGGCGAAATTCGCATCTTCACCGTCGCGCAAATGGCTATGACAAATACTCTGCCCGAGGCAAAAGAAAGAATTACCGCCCTTGCTTTCAGTCGTGACGGTAAATACCTGGCTGCCGGTACTGCCAACGGAAATGTGTTTCTCTGGGATGCAACGGGCCTCGCGTTCAAGGGAAAAATGAGCGGGCAAAGAAATGGCATCTCAGCGCTCGCGTTTGACCCCAAAAGCCGTTGGGTTGTTTCAGCTTCATTTGACAGCACTTTGAAATTCTACAATGCCGCGACGTTGTCCGGCCTGAATGTCATCACGGAACCGGGCGCTTACACAACGTTTGCTCATTTTGTCACTGACGAGGTGTTTGTCTCCGCAAATACAAAAGGATTTGTCAAAAGCTGGAGGGTTCTGGAATCCCCGCCTGATTCCCTGCCGCCGACCGTCGTTCTTCAACAGCCAGCGGCCGGTAATGGCCCGACAAAAGTCTTTGCGGCAGAATTTGAGATTCGGGGTCTCGCCTATGACGACAGCGAGCTCAAGGAAGTTACGATTCAGAAGACCCCCGCAATTCTGAGTCCGCTGACACCTTCGGAAGAAGCGAAATTGCCAAAAGGCTCCAAGGGGAAGAAGTTTTCGGCTATGCTGAAACTCAGCTCGGTCGGAGCGAACTCCTTTGAGGTCGTCGCTTCGGATAAGGCAAGTCATTCCTCCAAGCAGATCGTGACGGTCCAGCGATTATCGAACGAGGAAGCGCTTGAGGTGATCAATCCGACAAATAATTCCGAGACGGACAAGGTCACGTTGCAGGTTCAGTTTAAGCCCTGGTTTGAGGTTTCCTCATTTTCGATCAGTGTCAACCTGGCCGATTTGATCAGCAATCAGCAGCCCCCGTACGGGGCGAAAGCCGGCGATGTGATTTCAGAGGAAATCTCGCTTCTTGGCGGATATAACCAAATACAACTTTCTGTCACGGGCAAGCAAGGCGAGAAATTTTCCAAGACGATTGGCGTGACGCGTAAGACATCCATGACTTCCTCCATGCCTTCATCCGGAATCCCGGGCATGTCGGGCAGAAAGGAATCATCTGTCGGGCCGCAGCGTTGGGCTGTTGTTGTCGGCATTTCTGCTTATGCCAATTCCGGTATTACAAAATTGCAGTATGCCGACCGTGATGCCCAGGCATTTGCCGATTTCCTGAGAACCAAGGAGGGGGGACTGATCGACAGTGATCATCTGGCTGTCCTCGTAAACGAAAACGCGACGCTTTCTGCCATAACCGACGCTCTTGTGAACTTCCTTGGCCAAGCTATCGACAAGGATTTTGTGATGATCTATTTTGCGGGGCATGGGGCGCCCGATCCGACCAGGCCACAGAATACCTATCTCCTCACGTATGATACAAATCCAAGTCAACTTGGGACGACGGCATATCCGATGTTCCGAATTGAGGAGGTGCTCAAGCGTCATATCGCTGCAAAGAAGGTTGTTGTTCTGTCGGATGCATGTCACAGTGGAGCGATCAGTCTCGATTTTGGAACCCGGGGCCTCGGCGTAACAGAACAAAACCCTTTCAACCAGTACCTTACAGATCTGGCGAAGTCGAAGGAAGGAACCGTGGTGTTTACGGCCAGTGCCGCCGGAGAGGTTTCCCAGGAATTCGCCGACCTTAGCCACGGCGTCTTCACGTACTACTTGCTCGAAGGAATGAAGGGGAAAGCGGATCTCGACAATGACTACACCGTCACAATTAACGAGCTGATGTCTTATGTGGAAGAGCAGGTGAAGCGGAGAACGAAGAATGCTCAAAACCCGACACGAAGTCAGACAATCTATGACAAGGACCTGCCCATTTCTATAATTGATCACTAAAGGAGATTCTCTATGAAGATTTACACTGCCTTTGCAGTTGCAGCATGTTGTTTGTTTTTTGGGTTCATGGTGACGGATCGCCCGTCAGCGCCGGCAGCTATGAGCCTGCAAGAGACTGAGAACGTGGGGTTTAAATGGTCATTCGGAGCGATCGTGGGGAAAGAACGCAAGTTCGTCTCTGTAACGAAAGATACTGTCCTGAAATCTGGCGATGAAGTGAAGATGCTTGTCGAGTTGACGAAGGATTGTTTCGTCTATGTCATCCATGCCGGCTCGAATGGTGAAATTTCCCTGAAATTTCCATACAGCTTCAAGCAATTCAACAGCGACTACAAAACGGGAAAAAACTACTTTATCCCAGCCGGCCGGACTTGGGATGAGCTGGACAAAAATGTTGGCCGTGAGACGTTCTATGTTCTTGCCGCCTCTGAACGTTTGATTGAACTCGAAGCGCTACTGGGCAATTACATGGCGGCCGAAGATTCCAAGAAACCGCCTCTTGCGGAACAAATCGTTGCAGAAATTCGCAGCGTGAAAAAAAGATTCAAGACCTTCACGACTCTTGCGGAAAAACCGATCACCATCGGAGGAAATGTTCGAAGCTTGGAAAAGGCAGAAGAAGCGAAGCGCCCCGACGTATCCACCATTGCGACTCAGATTTCCGCCAGTAACTTCTACAGCAAAACCTTCACCATTGACCACAAGTAGAAAACTACAGGTCACGACCGCTCTGGTCGTGACCTGTTTTCTTGTTGTCCATTTTCTGTCCTGGCTTCTCCCCAATGTGTTTGAGCCGTGGAATGCTCAAACCGTTGACCAGTTGTTCGCTTTTCGCTCGAATAGCAGATCCCTGACTCCCGCCTACGACACTACGATTGTCCACGTCGACCTCGGCGATAACAGTATCAAGCAACTCCCCAATTTCTACTTAAATAGGTCGCACTACGCTCAAGTGGTGAGAAACCTGGGTGAGATGGGCGTTGCGGCGCAGATTTGGGATTACGTGTTCCCTGCGCGGTCGAATCGCGAAGAAGATTCTCTGTTCATTAACGGAACAGCGTTTGCCAGGAATGTTTACTACGGCCTTGCTTTCGAATTGGGAGCCGGCCCGTTGCCGGAAGAAAAGACGTTCCCCGAAATCAAGGAGTATCTCGATCAAACAAAATGGAATGTCAAAGTTGAGGGCGATGCCAGCGACTTTTATGCAGCTTCGAAAGCCCTGATCACCTTCCCCGAGCTCGCCAGGGCCGGGGCTGGACTGGGTTACCTGAGCATTCGTTTCGACCGCGACGGCGTCTTCAGAAGAGTGCCTCTTTTGGTCCGATACGCAGGTGCGTTTTATCCAAGCTTTCCGTTCCGGTGTATTTGCGATTACCTTAACGTCCCACCGGAAAACATCATCGTACGGCCGGGTAAAAATGTAACTCTGAAAAACGCAAAGCGGCCGGGCGGCCCCCCTCACGACATCGTGATTCCTATTGACCGAAACGGGAACATGATCATCAATTACATCGGTTCCTGGGAGCGCATGCGCCACATCGATTTTGCCACTGTTTTGACGCTGTCCGACGACCGCGATGAAATGGAGACTTTTTCCGAATCGATTTTCAAAGGCTCGATTGCCGTGGTCTCCCAAACATCCACGGGTTCGTCCGACGTCGGCCCCGTGCCCACGGACAACAATTTCCCGCTCAGCGGCCTGCATGCCAACGTTCTCCACACGATTCTCTCCGAAAATTTCCTCACGGAGTTCACCGATTTCCAAATGCTGTTTGTCGAGTTGCTTCTGCTCGTTACGGTGCTGGTGTTTGCCTTCACGCTCTCTTCGCGAGGCCTCCGGTACGGAACGGCCCTTCTCCTCATCGGATATTTGGCAGGAAGCGCACTCCTGTTTCTCTACGCAAATGTCATCGTCAACATCATTCGTCCATCGCTCATGATTGTGGGGTCGGTTTTCACCATCATTGCCTACAGGTACATCAACGAAGAAAAGGAAAAAGAGTCGCTCCGCCGCTCGTTCGAAGCTTATTTCCCGCCTTCCGTCGTGAAACGCATCATGGCGAACCCGGAAATGATCTACGCGGCTGGCCAGAAAAAAGAGTTAACCATCATGTTCAGCGATATCAAGAGCTTCACCACATATTCTTCCACGATGACCCCGGAATCCATCCAGAAATCTCTCGATGAGTATTTCGGGGCCATGGTGGATATCGTCTTCAAGTATGAGGGAACGGTCGATAAGTTCATCGGAGACGGCCTGATGGTGTTCTATGGAGACCCTGAACCCCAGCCTGACCATGCATTGAGGTGTGTGAAGGCCGCCATCGAAATGCAAAAAAAATGCCGGGAGCTCAAAGCAAAGTGGGAGGTGGAAGGGAAGTTCCCTCTGAAGATTCGAATTGGGATTAACACGGGGCCCGTGGTCGTGGGGAATATGGGCTCATCCAGACGCCTTTCTTACACCGTCCTTGGTTCCGACGTCAACCTCACTCAACGCCTGGAGGCCAACGCTCCCGTCGAAGGTATCATGATTTCCGCTCGCACGTACGAGCTTGTCAAAGACCACGTAGCAACAAGACTACTCGAGCCGATAATAGTGAAAGGATTGGACCAACCGATTCCGGTCTACGAAGTAATAGTAGACGCAGCCACACCCGCTTAATATCGCATCCTTGCTTTTCCCTCCCTGATTCAGCATATTTAAGACCGCACAACCTGTAGTTTTTTTTGTCAAGAGAAGCCATGCTCACAAGAGAAATCGAAATACCACAGCGCCCTTGGACATCGGCAGAGGCATTCCGGCATTGCGAGAGAATCACAAGAGAACATTACGAGAATTTTCCCGTCGCCTCGCTCCTTCTTCCCAAGGAGCGCCGCAAGTATGTCTGCGCGATCTATGCTTTTGCCCGTACCGCCGATGATTTTGCAGACGAGCCGGGGTTGACAACTGCCGAACGGATTGAAAGCCTGAATTCATGGGAACTTCAACTCAATGAATGTTTGAGCGGAAATGCACGTCATCGTGTATTTGCCGCGCTCGCAGAGACCATAGACCGGTTCCAGATTCCTCCCGAATTGTTTCGCAGCCTGCTTCAGGCATTCCGTCAGGATGTGACGACCCATCGATACAAAACGTTTGCCGGGGTCCTTGACTACTGTCTGAACTCTGCCAATCCTGTCGGCCGGCTTGTGCTTTTGTTGTTTAATTACCGGAGCGAGTCCCTCGCAGAACTCTCCGACTCAATCTGCACCGCCCTGCAGCTCACAAATTTTTGGCAGGATATCCGCGTCGATGCCGGGCGCGATCGAATTTATGTGCCCGCCGAGGATATGAAAGAGTTCTCCTACACAGAAGAAGAGCTGACGAACATGACGTTCAATCCGGAGTTCAAACGTCTTTTGAGTTTTGAAATCGAAAGGACGCGGGACCTTTTTCTGAGAGGAAAACCGCTGCTTTCCGAAGTGGGGAAAGACCTCGTGTTTGAGCTCAAGCTCACATGGAATGGGGGCATGAAAATCCTGGAGAAGATTGAACGAAATCACTACGACGTGTTTCGGAATCGTCCCATCCTCACGCTTTCAAACAAAGTCGGCATTTTCTTTTCTTCAATGTTGGCGTAACGCGATGCATTCAGCCCAAACATTATTGCCTGATTTCGTCCAAAACCGCCAGAGTAACTTCTACTACTCGTTCTTGATGCTGCCAAAGCCAAAGCGTGAGGCCATCGAGACCATTTACGCGTTTTGCCGGTACACCGATGATATCGTGGACGAACAGTCCAACCAGCGAGAGCGGGATGCTCGTTTGAAACAGTGGACCAAGGAGCTCCATCTTTCTCTCCGCGGCGCTTCCCGATACCAAATCCTCAACAAACTCAGCACGGTGATCCAGAGATTCGACATTCCGTTAAACCATTTTTACGACCTCATCAAGGGAATGGAGATGGACCTCACAAAGAAGCGGTATAAATCATTTGAAGAATTGCTTGAATACTGCTACAAGGCTGCGTCCACGGTTGGGCTGATTTGCGCTGAGGTTTTCGGATATTCGAATGAGAAGACAAAGCAGTACGCCATCAATCTCGGGATCGCCCTTCAACTCACCAACATCTTGAGGGACCTCAAGGCCGATGCCAGGAGGGGGCGCATTTACCTCCCGCTGGAAGACCTCCGGAGATTTCGTTACACGCAACAAGAACTTCTGAATGGCGAATACAATGACCGGTTCATTCAACTGATGAAATTCGAATGCGATCGTGCCCGGGAATATTTCCGCAAAGCAAAATCGTATCTTGCCGAGGAAGACAAGCCGTTGTTCACGGCCGCACGCACGATGGGCAACATTTACTATTTGTTGTTACGCCGTATCGAAAAAGCGAACTATGATGTCTTTTCATCCCGCATCCGACTTTCTCCCTCCCTCAAAATGCTCGTCGCCATGGTGCTGAGCCTCCGCAGCAAAGCGCCAAAGAACCTCCACCAATACATCAGAGCTGAACTTCCCGCCTGATGCACTATGACGTTGCCATCGTCGGCGGCGGCTTAAGCGGTTTGAGTGCCGCTGTTGAGCTGAGTGCGCGCGGCTTTCAAATCCTTCTGTTGGAACAAAACCCCTACCTCGGGGGCCGAACGCGCTCCTTTGTCGACAGAACAACGGGAGACGTCGTCGATAACGGCCAGCATTTGATGATGGGATGTTATGAAAGCACACGCGCGTATCTCGATCAAATTGGCTCGTCGCACCTGGCAACTCTTCAGCCGAGTCTCCGGATCGAATTTCTGCACCCCCGCAACGGCACAGCTACTCTCTCCTGCCCGCCGCTTCCAGCGCCTCTTCATGTATTCGCCGGACTCTTTGGACTATCCTCGCTTACGTTTTTGGATCGTCTGGGACTTCTTCGTGTAGGCTTGGAGCTCGGGCGTACTTCGGCCTTGAAGGAACGAGCGCTCGAGGCGATGACGGTCGATGACTGGCTCTCCGGGCTGGGTCAATCCCCGACGAACAGGAAGTATCTCTGGGATGTTATTGCCATCGGAACACTCAACGACGACCCCAAAAATGTCTCGGCATTGCAGTTTTTCCGTGTTTTGAGGGCCGCATTCCTTGGAAGTCGATTGAATTCGAGTCTTCTTATCCCGCGGGTTGGATTGTCAGAGCTTCTTGTCGAGCCGGCGCGACGTTTTATTGAAGCCCGGGGCGGAAAAATCGTTTCAGGGATAACCGTGCACTCGATCGAGGCGCGAGCCACGCGATGCGTGAAAGTCGTGTGTGCCGGTAAAAAGGAGTTCAAGGCCGGGACTTTCATGAGCGCCGTCCCCCACTATGCGCTTTCTGACATCTATCCTTCATCTCCCCGGCAATCAACGTCGAAAATGAGACCGCCTTTGGTTTCCAATTCATTTCTTGGCACTCTCTCTCAGTTTACCTCTTCACCTATTTTAACGATCAACCTGTGGTTCGACCGGCCGGTCATGGAACAAGAGTTCGTGGCCGTTCTCGATTCAAACATACAGTGGGTTTTCAACAAATCGAGGATTCTTCAGTCCGGAAAACAGTCAAGGCAGTACTTGTCACTCGTCATCAGTGCGGCCGCAAAGCATGTCAACATGGAGAAACACCGGATTGTAAAGATGGCTCTGGAAGACCTGAGACAGCTTTTGCCACAAGCGGCCGCAGCAAAAGTCATCCACTCACTCGTCATCAAAGAAAAAAGGGCGACGTTCTCGCCGAGACCCGGGATAGAGGCATTTCGTCCTTCAACTCGGACTTCGTTTTCGAATTTTTATTTGGCTGGAGACTGGACAGACACGGGTTATCCTGCAACGATAGAGGGGTCGGTTATAAGCGGAAAGAAAGCGGCAATGGCTTTAGAGGCCGATACGAAATAGCTTCACATCATTCCCTGCGGGTCGATGTCAACAATCAACCTCACCTTTCTTGATTTCCCAAGCGGCGAAGAATCGTACTGTTGCCGGGCCTTCAAAAGAGCAAGGCGCATCGAGGCGCCAGCAGGATCCAACCTGCGAAGATCCTTAAGAATGACATGCTTTCGGAATCGGTTTCTGATCCTTGGAATGACGGCATCGGCGGGACCCAGAACAATGAAGCACTTTTCACGATTGAGCGAGTCGAGATAGTCCGCAAACGTCTTTGCATGACGATGGACATCCTCTTCGTGTTCGCCCTGAAACTCGAGGAGGACAATTCGTGAAAAAGGCGGGTAGTCAAGTTCTCTTCTGTAGGCAAGCTCTTCCTCGTAGAACCCTTTGACGTCGTGCGAAACGACGTGTTTGAGGCTGTAGTGGCCGGGTTGCAGCGTCTGGACAATAACTTCGCCCGCCTGCGACCTCCTCCCCGCCCGACCCGCTACCTGCGTGAGTAGCTGGAATGTCCGCTCGGACGCCCGGAAATCGGGGAGCATCATCTGCGTGTCTGCAGAAATGACTCCGACGAGCGTGACGTGCGGAAAATCAAGCCCCTTAGCGACCATCTGCGTTCCGAGCAGGATATCTGCTTCGCGTTTGCCGAATCGCTGCAGGATTTTATCATGCGAGCCCTTACGGCTTGTCGTATCCAGGTCCATTCGTTCGATTCTCGCCGTTGGAAAAAGCTCGGATAATTCCTGTTCCACCTGCTGCGTGCCGAACGAATGAAGGCGAAGCTCCGCGCTTTGGCATTGGGGGCATACGGTCGGCGGTGTTTTCACAAACCCGCAATAGTGGCAGCGAAGATGCTTCTTTGTTTGATGATACGTTAGGGACACATCACAGCTATCGCATCGTTCCACGAACCCGCAGTCGTAACATTCCATCACGTGTGAAAAACCTCTCCGGTTTTGAAGCAGAATAACCCCTTCTTTCTTCTCAAGGCGTTGAACGAGCGCATCCTTTAACAATTGAGAAACGGACGAGCGTGGAAAGCGTTTGGGGAACCCCTTGCCCTCATCCACCGCCCGCTGTTTCATAACATCGAGGGCCCGCTTGCGTTCCTGCACCATGTCAATAATGTCGATCTGCGGCAAACGGGCGTTGTCCACTCGTTCAGGAAGTTCCAGGAGCCGGTACTTTCCCTCCTGAGCATTGTGATAACTTTCGGCAGAAGGTGTCGCTGAGCCGAGGACCACGACTGCCTGATAACTGCGGGCGCGGACGATAGCCACGTCCCGCGCGTTGTACCGGGGAACAGAATCGAATTGCTTGTACGAGGCTTCCTGTTCTTCGTCGACGACGATCAGTCCGAGATTGGGCAGCGGCGCAAACACAGCTGACCGCGGGCCGATGACGATCTTGGCGTTTCCATCGCGGGCCGCCCTCCAGGAATCATAACGCTCGCCCAGCGACATGTGGCTGTGCATCACGGCAACATCGGCGCCAAAATGAGCCTTGAAACGACGTACCGTTTGAGGGGTCAAGGAAATTTCCGGGACAAGCACGATCGCGGTTTTGCCCTTCGCGAGAGTTTTTCGAATAGCCTCGATGTACACTTCGGTCTTTCCACTCCCCGTAACACCTAAAAGCAAAAATGCTTTGTACACTCCGGCTTCAACCGTCTTTTCTATCTCCTGAATCGCAGCCTGTTGATGCGAGTTGAGAACAATCTGCGGGGGAGGCTCAAGATTCTCATACAGGCTTTCTCTCTTCAGCTCAACCTCCTCAAACGTCAGAAGGCCCTTAAGGCCGAGGGTCTTCAACGATGCGGATGTTGTGCCGATCTCCTGAAGGATTTCACGCACAGGACGCCGGCTTTTTCCGATCGCATTCAGGATAAGTGTTTGTTTTGCCGTCAGCTTGTAGACAGGTTTCTTCATTGCGAGAAGATCCAAACCCCTGGCAGTCAATTGAATCACCTTCTCGTGTTTCACTCGTACTCCTGGCTGTGGGATGCGGTCTTCGATATCAACCAGCCTTTGCCGCGCCATCTCATTCACTGTGGCATGGATATTCCTGGCGCGGGTCTTCGCTAGGAGCTGGGGGATAGTCTGCCCGTCCTTCACCTTCAATACATCGAGGATGGAAAGTTGTTTCTTGGATAAATCCGCACGAGAGGTTGGCGATGACAAAGGGTCTTGGAGCTTCAGCCTGACGATTCTCCTCCCTTCGAGTGACAACCCCTGGGGAAGAGCCGCCTTCAGAACCTCACCGAACGGCGCAACGTAGTATTCAGAAATCCAGCGGCAAAGCTCCAGCATTTCAGAAGAAAAAGAAGGTGTGAGATCGAGGACGTCCTTGATATGCTTCAGGCCGCCCAGAGTGGACCGTTCCGGCGAAGCCACAATAACCCCGCTGAGGTGTTTCCTGCCAAACGGAATCAAAACGCGGCAACCCGGCTTTGCGAGCGCCTGCAGCTCAGGCGGGACTAAGTAGGTGAAAGTATTGTAAAGAGGAAGAGGAACAGCGATATCGGCAAGTGAGTCGGGCATTGAGTCATGATTCCCCTTCTACCGAATTTCTTTCTCGAGGAGCTTGTACACGTCGATGAGCGCAAGCTTCTTCTCCTGGGCAATCCTTTTGCATTCCTCGAATTCCGGAACGAGGATTTCCCTGCCGTCGTTCAGTACGACTTTGACGTGCATCGGGCCCAGGCTTGTGCTCACTTGTTTTTTCGATCGATGCAATTTCCTCCGTTCAATGGGCTGGATGCGGACACCGAGCGTTGAAGTTTCCCGAAAGATGATACTCAAAACCTTGTCCAGCTTTGACCTCTCTGTGAGAGTTGACAGGAGTATGCCCGGTCGCCCTTTTTTCATGATTACCGGAATCACATACGCATCGTGCGCACCCGAGGCAAGAAGCTGTTCGATCACATACGGAAAGATCTCAGGATTCATGTCATCGATGTTCGTTTCCACGCTCACGATATCGTCAGCCGTGTAGACCGGGTCCATTTCGCCGATCATGACACGCAGGAGGTTCGGGATTTGTTCATTCTCGCGGCCCCCCACACCGTACCCAATCGTTTCAACCCGCAACCGCTCTGTGGAAAGCACACCGTTTGAGAGCGCTTTGATAATCGCCGCACCCGTCGGCGTCGTCAGCTCAGCAGCGACATCTGTAAGGATCGTCGGGTATCCTCTGAGGATTTCGAGTGTCGCTGGAGTGGGCACGGGCAGTGTTCCATGCTGCGATTTGACAAATCCACCGCTCCCGAGTTTCACCGGAGATGAATAAACCTGCTCGATGCCGAAGTGCTCCAGGCAAATCGCGGTTCCGACGATATCGACCAGCGAATCAACGGCACCCACTTCATGAAAGTGAATCTTGTCAATCGTGGAGTTATGCACCTTGGCTTCCGCAACAGCGATTTCGTGGAAAATTTTTGTCGAAGCTTCTTTCACCCGTGTGCTGAATCCGCCTTTCTCAATAATTGCATTGATGTCGCTAAGGTGACGATGATACTTTGGTTGTTCTGTGACCACGACATCGATTTTCACTCCAACAATTCCACTTTGCTCCACATGTTTGGCTGCAAGTTCAAACCCCGAAAGGTTCAACTTGGACAATTCCGAATTGAGCTTCGCTAGTGGCATTCCGGCACTCACGAAAGCGCCGAGCGTCATGTCTCCGCTTATTCCCGCGATGGTGTCGAAATAAAGAATCTTCATTTACAGTGCTTTCTCCAGGTGTTTCAGGAATCTTGCCGTCGCGCCAACGTTTTCCTTGACGAGTCGGAACGACTTTTCGCCGGATTCATTTCTCGTTTTCGGTTTGTCGAAAAGTATTTTCAGGATCCGAAAACACTCTTCCGATGATTTCACAACAAAGCCTCCACCTCTGCGCACAAGCTCAAGAGCCTCACGCGAGTTTTCATGCTTTGGGCCGTACAGAACCGGGATGCCGTACACGGCCGGCTCAAGAACATTGTGAATTCCCTGCTTGAAACTTCCACCGACATACGCCAGGTCGGCATACTGATAGAGAGCCATGAGCACACCAACGCTGTCCACGAGGATGACGTTCTCGTTCGAATAATCATTGAGGTCGGAAAACCGGATGGAACGCAGCCGGCCGTTCATGGAGATCTCGAGCCGTTCCAACGTGTCGAGCGTGGGTTCATGAGGTACGAAAACCATCAAAGCAGAATGATCTTTTTGCGAAATCGCTTGAAATGCGGGTATCACGACTGCATCATCTTCTTCCCAGCTGCTGCCGACGACAAAGACTTTTCTTTGTCTCAAGAGTTTGGGTGGTATCAGATGCTTTTTCCTGGCCTCCTCGCTGCGCTGGGACACCTGGTCGTAGCGTGTTTCACCGATCGATTGGATCAGCGGCCCATTTAGACCAAACCCGCGAAACGCATCAGCATCCTCTTCAGACACTGTGAGGATGGAGGTGAGCCCGTCGTACACGAACCGATGGAAGTTGCTGAGAGGGAAAACTCTTCGCAGAGAGTTTTTCCTGAGGGTCGCGTTGGCAATGAACGTCGGGATATTCCTTCGCTGGAGCTCCCACACGTGGTTGGGCCAGACATCATAGCGGACCATGACGGCAACCGTCGGCTTGATAAGGTCAAGAAACTTCGTCGCATTGCCTCTGGAATCGAACGGGATATACGATATAAGGTCGGCGAGTTTATAGTTCTTCGAATGGTCATAGCCGGAGGGGGAAAAGAATGTGACGATGATGTCAACGTCCGCATTCCGCTTTCTGAGCGCTGAGATGATGGGTTTCGCCTGCTCGAATTCCCCCATCGAGGATGAATGAAACCAAATCCGGCGTTTCGACTTGAGTTTTTGGACGTCGGCCTCCAGGCGTTTGAGAAGGCCCCGCCTTCCCCCGATGCCTCTCCGGATCTTCGGGTTGAAAAGAGCGGCAATCTGAATGGCAAGCCAAAACAGCGGGATGAAAAAGAAGTTGTAGGTCAGCTGCCAGAACTTGAGCATACGAACAGTTGTTATCTCGTCAAGGAGAGCATGGCTTTACGGTGGCCTTGACAAATTTGGAGCGAGCTGACTTTTCCCCTGAGAGTCATGAAAAGCCTGAAGAAACACACACCAAAAGCGACTCATGGTAGACAAACTTTGACGGAAAATCAAGAAAGACAAATTGATTTTCGTTCCCATTTCGATTACATTTTCGAG
>CAYIBG010000024.1:15141-16848 GCA_964361365.1 uncultured Ignavibacteriaceae bacterium
GGAAAATCAAGAAAGACAAATTGATTTTCGTTCCCATTTCGATTACATTTTCGAGCGTTCTTCTACCACCACGACGAGACGAACCAGGTGACAACACCCCCGCAGTTCATCCCGGACGAAACTCAGCGGCTGAAGCGAGCCGTCGAAGAGTTGTCCATTCTCAACGACCTCGCCCGGGCCATTGGGAGTACATTGAACCTTGAAGAGATCATGCAAACGATCGTACGTCGTTCGCTGCGCGCGGTTCATGCTGAGCAAGGAGTCATTACGCTCGTAGACAGCAAGAGCGCCGAGCCGACCAAAACCCTGGTACGCGCCATGGTAAGCTCCAGCGACCATGTGGAATTCCACTTGCACCAGGCGCTCCTTGGTTGGATGCACCTCAACATGAAACCCTTGCTTGTCGAAAACCCCCAGCGCGATGACAGGTTCAGCGGCGTGCGGTGGGACGAGGCAATCGATTCCCTCTTGTGCGTTCCCCTGCTGGTCAAATCAGAGCTTAAAGGAGTCTTGACCGTCTACAACAAAAAGGATAGACAGAAATTCAATGTCGATGACCAACGCCTGCTCACCATTATCGCCGGACAATCCTCCCAGGTTATTGAAAACGCACGCCTCTATGAAGAGGAGCGACAGTTCATCAAAATGCAAGAAGAGGTGCACCTTGCCTCGCGCATCCAGCTTGACCTTCTCCCGAAAGAAATGCCGAAACTGGATTCATACGATATCGTCGGCAAGACGATACCAGCGCAGACCGTGGGAGGAGACTATTTTGACTTTATCAGGACGACGGACAACAGGCTTGCCCTTTGTCTTGGGGATGTGACGGGAAAAGGACTACCGGCATCGCTCTTGATGGCAAACCTCCAAGCCACCCTTCGGGGACAGACACTCGTTGCAGGTCATCCCCGTGAATGCCTGAGTCGCTCCAACATTCTCCTATATCAAAGCACAAGCCCGGAAAAATTCGCCACATTGTTCTTTGGGATCCTCGACAGCCGTAATCACCAGCTTTCATACTCGAACGCAGGCCATGATCATCCCTTCTTGATTTCCACCGACGGCAGCTTCCGTCGTCTCGATCGGGGTGGTATGATGCTGGGCGCGTTCGAGGAAGCCACATTTGAGGATGAATCAGTGCAAATAAAGACCGGCGACGTAATCATCGTGTATTCCGACGGAATTACCGAAGCAATGAATGTAAGAGGTGAACAATACGGGGAGGAGCGGCTCTCGCAGCTCCTTGTATCTCAGCGTAACCGATCACCGCAGGAAATGCTTCAGTCATTGGTTCAGGATGTCCAGCTGCACGCTGGCAATTGTCCGCAATCGGACGACGTGACAATTCTCATTGCGAGGCGAACGAAATGATCGGACAAACCATTCTCCATTACAAGGTGCTGGAAAAACTCGGCGAAGGCGGGCCTGTCCACCGACTCGTCCGCCGTAGCTGCAGCGTAGGCGGAAGCCCAACTTTTTATCTGCAGGTTCTACAATGATAGGAACAACCGTATCTCATTATAAAATACTCGAGAAGTTGGGCGAGGGTGGCATGGGCGTGGTGTATAAAGCCCTGGACACCAAACTCAACCGCTCCGTTGCCCTGAAGTTTCTTCCGGAGCACGTTTCTTCCTCTGAAGCTGACACCGCCCGGTTTGTCCAGGAAGCCCAGGCTGCTGCAGCCCTCAACCATCCGAACATCTGCAC
>CAYIBG010000025.1:0-11969 GCA_964361365.1 uncultured Ignavibacteriaceae bacterium
GAAAAAGCACCCCCGGGTTCAGTCTTGCGAGGAAAGAATCCCGGGACGAGATGACAACGCGAAAAAGAACCCTCTCTTCATCTTCGAACCCATCGCCATCGGTCAGTCGAACGCCAAACTTGCCGTTGGAGGGATCATACAGGGAAATCGATTTCGCGATGGAGGAGTCCGAGCGGAGGACACGTATGACGGTCGTTGATGGGATGGAGCCTCCTTCGAGACGGAGGTTTCCGTCGACGACCATTCTTTTGTTTTGACCAAAGGAGAAAGAGGAAACGAAGAGAAAAGCAAGCCACAGCCTTCCAAGGCCTTGGGATCCAAACATCCCATGACCCCGAAGCCGATGGACAGGCGCCTTCGTGCAGAAATTCTGCCGCGGAGAATGTTTCAAAAAACGGAGCAACTTAACGCTCCCCTCAGGCTCTAACAATTAATCGATACGCTGAATCCTCATTGATTTGGTACTATTAAAGCAATTGTGCGTTCAAAATCAAGTTGTGCCCGGCCATTCCGTAAGAAACAGTCGAATCGTGCGTCATTCGTTTCGATGCTCTCCCCATGATCTCCGGAAAACATCTGAAATTTCCCCCACTGTGGCATATTGCTCCACCGCCGCCAGTATGTGTGGAACGGTGTTTCCAGAGCCCTTGGCCTGCTTTTCAAGTTCACCCAAAGTTTTGAGAACCATTCCCGTATTTCTCCTCCGTTTTGTGGCTGCAAGCCGCTCGACCTGCTTGGTTCTCGTATTCTGGTCTACCTCAAGAAGTTGCACTTCCTTTTCCGCATGCTCGGTAAATTCATTGACCCCAACGATGATCTTTTCCTTCTTTTCAATTGCCTGCTGGTATCGATATGAACTTTCAGCGATTTCCTTCTGGAAAAAATTCAACTCAATCGCCTTCAATGCTCCACCCATCTTCTCGATCTTTTCCAGGTATTCCATGACGCGTTCTTCAATGCCGTCCGTGAGCTTCTCTACGAAATACGAACCTCCCAGAGGGTCCACGGTATCAGCCACACCGGACTCGTGCGCCAGGACTTGCTGGGTTCGAAGCGCTAACCTTGCGGCCTCTTCCGTCGGCAGCGCCAGTGCTTCATCCCGGGAATTTGTGTGCAGGGACTGGCATCCCCCGAGAACGGCAGCCAATGCCTGTGTTGTCACCCGCACGACGTTGTTATCCACTTGCTGGGCAGTGAGAGTGGCACCCCCTGTTTGCGCATGGAATCTCAGTTTCATGGTTTCGGGCCGCTGTGCTCTAAAACGGGTTTTCATGATTTGTGCCCAGATTCTTCGGGCTGCACGGAACTTGGCTATTTCTTCAAAAAAGTTATTGTGTGCGTTGAAAAAAAACGATATCTGATTTCCGAAATCGTCAACGCTGAGCCCTCTCTTCTGCGCAGCCTCTACGTAAGCGATGGCATTTGCCAGGGAAAAAGCCAGCTCCTGAACCGCAGTTGCCCCCGCCTCACGAATGTGATACCCGCTGATGGAGATCGCGTTCCATTTGGGTATTTCCTTCGCACACCATTCAAACAGGTCGGTCACAAGGCGCATGGACGGTCCGGGCGGGTATATGTATGTTCCTCTGGCAATGTATTCCTTCAGAATGTCATTCTGGACAGTCCCCGAAATTTTTTTCAGGTCCGCACCTTGCTTTCTGGCAAGGGCCACATACATGCACAAAAGGATGGCTGCTGTCGCGTTGATCGTCATCGAAGTAGTAACGTCCTGCACGCGTATGCCGTCAAACAGAATCTCCATGTCTGCCAGAGAATCGATGGCAACACCGACCTTGCCGACTTCGCCTTCCGCCATCACATGGTCAGAATCGTACCCCATCTGGGTTGGGAGGTCGAAAGCAACGGACAAGCCGGTTGTCCCATGACTGATGAGATACCTGTATCGCTCGTTGGATTTTTCCGCCGTTCCAAAACCGGCATACTGCCTCATAGTCCACAACTTGTTTCGATACATCGTCGGATAAATCCCTCGAGTGAAAGGGAATTCTCCCGGAAAGCCAAGCTTGTCTTCATAGTTCATATCACGGGGTGCATATAGTCGTTCAATCTCAACTCCGGAATCCGTGGTGAACATTTGCTTTCGTTCCGGCGACTTCACGAGCGATGGCTGGAGAACCTTTGCTTCCCATTCATGGAAAGAATCTGGCTTTGAAGGATTCATGTTCCTACGAAAGTTATGAGGGAGTCTATATCAGGGGGTTTCTTTTTCTTGGTGGGCAAGGTACAGAAGAAGGAGAGGAGAATCAATCATTCAGTCTCTTGGTAGGACGGCCTTAAGGCCGTCCTACCGGGACAATCATTCATTTGCGCCATTGAACTCTTTCCCATTCTCTTCCGTCGGACTGAAATACGATGGCTCCTTCCTCATCCGTCCGGGCCACATCAATTCCGTCCTGCCTCATTCTCCCGAGAACTTCAGGAGAGGGATGGCTGAACTTGTTGTTCAGTCCGACGGAAACCAAGGCTGCGCGGGGCCTCACGGTGCGAAGGAACAGTTCGGAAGAGCTTGTACTGCTCCCATGATGGCCGGTCTTCACGACCTGACTTCGAAGAAAACTTCCGTACCGTTTTGCAAGTTTCGTTTCCGCTTCCGTTTCAGCGTCACCGGTAAAAAGCATCGAGGTGTTTCCGTATTCCAATTTGAAGACAACTGAACTGTTGTTTTCATTGGATGCAACATCTTCGCTTCCGATTGGGTGGACAACATAGATCCTCACATCCTCGTCCATTGTCAGAACCTTTCCCAGTCCGGTTTGAAAGCGGATGATCCCTCTTTCAGATGCGGCTTTCATGTAGTTGAAATACACGCCTGTGTCCGCAGGCGCCAAGCCTTCAATGATCTGGCCGACGTCCAAATTCACAAACACGGACTGCAGCCCTCCAAAATGATCTATGTGCGGGTGCGAAATGAGAACTGCGTCCAGGGACGTTAAGCCGCCGCGCTTCAAGAAGCGGGTGACGATTTTCTCTCCGGCATCATAATGCCAGATTTTCGGTCCCGCATCCACAAGGAGAGTTCTGCCATTGGGAAATTCCACAAAAATAGCGTCACCTTGACCAACGTCCATCATGGTAACCCTAAGCTTGGGAAAAGCCCGCGTGGTGATCTGGTCAAAAGTCAGCACATTGGCCAATATCAGGAATGCGATCGCCATTTTTTTCACGAACGACGGGTTCGAGATATTAAAAGCCAGGAACACGCCAATGTAATAGAGGAGCGCCGTCGAAAGTGATACGTGGTTCGTTTCCACGTAGGCAAACGGCACTTGAGAAGCAACTTTCACGAAACCAAGGAGGAACGAAACGAATACAGTGTTCAATGCTGCGTAACTTGATGCTGCAAAATCGTTTACAAATGAAAACAACATTGTCGCAATACCGAGCAGCGTATTGAGCCCGGAAAGAGGAACAACGATCAGATTCGCAAGTATGGAAACCAGCGACACCCGGCCGAAGTAATACGCTGTGAAAGGCAACGTCCCGATTTGGGCAGCAAGAGAGACTGCGAAAAGCTTGAGCACATAGTCTATCCCTTTGATTTCTTCAAGCCAGTCGGGAATGCGTTTGATAAAAGCTGCAAACAACGGGTAGAAATAGACAATTGACAGGACTGCCGCGAATGACAGCTGAAAACCGACATCGAACAAATAGTTGGAATCCCAGAGAAGCAATATGCCGGCTGCGACCGCCAAAGAATTGTACACATCGGTCTTACGTTCGAGCGCCATGCCGACAAGAACGACGACGGCCATAATTGTGGCTCGAATCACCGAGGGGCTCAACCCCGTAATGATCATGTAACCCAGCAGCGCTGCGATCACGGCGAGCGTTGTCGCCATCTTCGGAAACCGAAAAAGACCGAATACAGAGTAAAAAGCCAGAGCAACCACCGCCACGTTCGAGCCTGAAACGGCCAGAATGTGAATTGTCCCCGTGTCCATAAAGGACTGCTTCATCTCCAATGAGATATCTTCCCGATGTCCGAGCACTACTCCTTTGATAAAGCTCGAATGCTCACTTTCGTGATGCCGGTTGAGGGCTCCATACAGCGCTTTTTGCATCCGACCGACCAGACCATGAAACGTGGAAGCGCCGGACTCAAAGACTTTCAAAGAATCGGACTCTTTGAGAATCACAACTCCGTGGATATCGTTGAGCCGAAGGTAACGGCCGTAATCGAATTCTCCCGGATTCCGAGTCATGGGCATTCGTTGGAGAGCCCCCTGCAATCTCACCGAAGCGCCCGGCACAACTTCCCGAAGAGAGTTCAAGTATTTTCGGGCTATAACAAGATACCTTCGGTCTGTTTCGGAGATCTCTCCCTGCCGGACAAGTTTTTCCGAACTCAAAGTAAAGCGATAGGCATTCTCCTGCTTTACGAGATCTCCATCCACAGACCCTTCGATGACAACGGGCTCCTCAAGCCCTGCAGCTTCAACAATTCTCGTATGTGACCGATCCTGGTGATATGACTGAAGAAGGAAACCCAGCGAAACGACGCACAGATGAAGGCCTGCGTTGGCGAGGAGAGGCCGTTTTAGGGTGACGCCGACCAGGGAAGCCGTCAAAAAAACTGCATTAACGAAAAGTGCTGATGATTCGCCGGGAGTTAGTTCGCGGGCGAGGAGGATTCCCGCTACTAGCAGTAAGACGAACCGAAGCGCAGGCCTGCTTTTGAACATCATGATTGACGGAACAACGAAAGGATTCCCGGCGTGATGTGAGTCAGGTTTTTTACCGCAGACAGGAATTCGCGACGTCTCTCCCCCACAGCAATACCCGGAACCTGATTTCGTGTGTGCGATTTTGTTGAGAGGTCCTCAATGTTTCCATGGTCGCTGATCAGGATCAGAAGAGAGCGCTTCGAGTCGAACTCCTCGAGAAAGCCGCCGAGGAATTCATCAAATTTGTGAAGCGTCTCCACTGCAAAATCCATCTTCTGGCTATGTCCTGCGTGGTCTGTGAGCCAGTACTCAAAAAGGGTAAAATCATGACTCAAGGCAATGGCCCAGAGGTGTTTTCCTGCCATGCCGGCGGAAATTGGTGGGATGTCGGAATACCCGAGTTCCGGCCAACGCTCGCGTGTCAGCTCAGCGGACACGGCGCCATTTCTTCGGAGGTCATCGGCCGTGAAGAGCGGGACTCCGGCCATCATGCACGATAATGTCGTCACCGTAAGCCGGCGAGTTCCTGAATTGGTATAATCAAAGAAGCGTTGCGGAAATGCGTTCGCAAACACAACAGATTTCCCCAGTTGCATGATTTGGCTGAAGATATTTTGACTCTTGATGACCTCTCGCAGAGCCGAAGGAGGAAACGGCCCAAAGTGTTTTCCAAATCGTTTTGCAGCGTTGATACCGGTAAAAATTGCGGTCTGGCCTGTGCCGCTTTGTGGAAGCCCCGGTACACCCAGGGTTGCGTTCACGGGTTTGCACTCGGCCTGCGTCGCCGAAATACTTTTTTTCCGCAGGTGAGGTATCTCACCCCCCAGAAGATTCTTCAGGGTCGGCAGCTGGGCTTGAAAAAAAGGGTTAGTTGCAGGGTCATTCCTGCCGATTCCCACTCCGTCCAGGAAAATAAGAATGACACGCAAGGAAGGAAACTTCTCGTTCAGTGAAGGTTTTTTTCAGTGGACAGGTACATCGGGCTTGCTCTCCAGCATCACAGTCACCGGGCCGTCATTCACCAGCTCAACATCCATCATCGCTCCAAACACGCCTGTTTCCACCTTGCCGACTCCCATCTGCTCCGTGAGGTTCCGAGTGAAGCTCTCGTACAAAGTTCTGGCGAGTTCCTGCGGAGCCGCCTCAATGTAGCTGGGCCGGTTGCCCTTTTTCGTATCGCCATAGAGGGTAAACTGAGATACCACCATGGCGGATCCGCCGCGCTCCCGGACAGAGAGGTTCATTTTTCCCGCGTCGTCGTGGAAAATTCTCAGGGCAGCGCAGCGTTCGGCTAGGTATGCTGCGTCGCGCTCCGAGTCATTGCGGCCGACCCCGAGTAAAATGAGCATTCCCGGACCGATGGAACTGTGCACTTTGTTGTCGATGCTCACCGAACAACGCCGAACCCGCTGGACTAAAGTACGCACGCGATCCGGGAAACTAATTTGATACCACAGGATTCCTGGATTTCGCTCTGCATCGGCCCTTCACAACACGGTTTGTTCCCTGGAGATCTTGTGTAACAGATACTCCGGAGAAATGACCGGCTTCCATGAGACGACGCACCTCGGGAGCCTGACCGAAACCCACTTCTACATACACAGCGCCTTCGTCCACCAGAAGGTAGGGAGCCAACTCCACGAGACGCCGGTAGAATTCAAAGCCATCCTTCGAATCTGCCGTCGCATTTCTAGGCTCATAATCCCGAACCTCAGGCCGCAAGCCCTCCCATTCATCAGGCGGGACATAGGGCGGATTGCTCACGAGGACGTCAAACCGCCGCAACAAAAGCTGATCGACCGGCTCAAACACGTCAATCTCTCGAAGCGTGACCCTCGAAGCGACTCCATGAGCTGTGATGTTGATTTTGGCTACCTCCAAAGCAGCGCCGCTGTTATCGATGGTGGTAATCGAAGATTTCTTGATGTACTTTGCCAGAGCAATCGCGATATTTCCGCTCCCTGTTCCAATTTCTATGATGTTAATTTTGCTCGCATCATCAAGCTCATGACATCCGAAGACAACCTGTTCCACAAGGGTCTCTGTCTCAGGCCTCGGGATCAGCACACGGGAATCGACCTTGAGCTCGAGCCCCATGAAATTCGTCGAACCGATGATGTATTGAACAGGCTCATGCTTCAAGCGTCTGTCCAACAGCATACGGAACTCATCCACCTCACGCTTGGTCAGCGGCTTGTCGAAGCCGGTATAAAGGTGAATTCTCTTACAGCTGAGCGAATGGGAAAGCAAAAGCTCAACATTGAGTCTCGCCTCATCAAAGCCTTTTTTCTGCAATTGATCGATCGCGGAAGTCATGAGCTCGCGGACCTTCCACGGGGAGAGCTGTTCGCCCGGCATGGGAAGCTAACGGGCTTTTTTCAGGGAACGCCGGAGAATCCGGTTTCCACGGGTCGTGCGAGGATGTGCTTTTCTCTTAGAGAGTTTTGGAGAAGGCGCGTGAGTTTTTGCGTCGGGCCCACTCCTGGGTGGGGTCTTTGTTGGGATGAAACTCTCAATCATCATGTCTTCTTCGAGGTCCATCGGAAGTCGAACTCGTTTCAATTTGACACGATCTTTCCCAAAAAAGCCCAGTTTTTCCAGCTCCAATTCATCCAGGTCTTCTGTGTCTGGAAGGAATTCTGCCTGTTCGGAGATACTCTGAGCTGAGGGAAGAAACTCGAAGCGGCTGTCAGCCTCAAGCATCGTGGAAAAATCGGCAACAGTCGGTATATCAAAACCCTGGCTGCGTGATTGTTCCATCACTTCCTGCCAAACTGTTCTGACGGGAACCACGACTTCTTTGTGGGCGGCGACGACTCGCTCTGCTTCAGAAAGACAACGTTCGTACATGGTGAGTGTTGTCCAAGATTCGTTTGGACGTGAAAAATGTAAAACTATTTGGAGGAAAGCGCAAGTTTTGCGCGACGCGGGTCGGGTGTCAAAACGAGAACAACAATTCCTATCACCGCAAACACCAACCCTCCTCCGAAGACCACCTCGTAGCCGAATTCATCAACAACCCAGCCACCCAGGAAACTGAAGCAGTACCACGGAGCCAGCCAAGCATTCATGAGACCGATATACATCGGTCGGTCGTTCTCGGGCGCGCAATCTACGGCAAAGTTATACCGCGTAATAAGTTCGAGGCTCAGGTTCACACCAACCATGAAGAATACAACAAAGTAGTACCACACGTTGTTACTCGCAAGCGCGACTAACGAGGCCCCGCAAGTTGCCGTGGCGCAAATAAGCAGTGTGAACCGATGCCCGTAGCGGTCTGCAAGATAGCCAAGCGCAACACCACTGAAAATCTGAGTAAAGACAATCGTCGACGTAAACCAACCGACGTACGATTCCCCCAGCGAATACCTGGTCATGGCAGCAATCAGGAAAAAACCAAACGGCATTAACCCGATGGTGAGCAAAGCCGCAGAAATCAGGAACCGGCGAAAAACAGCGTCGCTCTCCAGAATAGCTTTAATCCTCTCGTATAACTTCGATAACGGCATGGCTTCTCGTACAGGCGACGGTTCGACTTCCTCAACCCTATTGAGAACAACAAGAGAAAGGCTTTGGAGCATAAACATAAGGAGAATGATTGCGGCGTAATTGAGCGGAAAGACCACCGTGCCGATGACATACGTGAGGACCGCGCTGTTGACTAAGCCGAGGATCGATCCCGACGCCGTGCGCAGGCCCATAAGCTTCCCACGGTCGGTGTCCGTCGTGGTTTTAACGACCAAATCAAACCACGCGGGAGCTGTGATAGCAGCGGCGGCTTGATTGAGCGAGAAAAGGACAAACAAACCGAACAAAGCGAGGGTTTGCATGGAGGCGCCAAACATACCAATGACGACGCCAAGAAAAAGAACCAACATGCGCTGAACCATCCCCCACCGCACGACGAAAGGCTTCCTGAATGGCATGGTGGTTGCATAATGCGCAGCAAAAACCTGCGGAAGAAAATAAACAAGGTAGACCATGACCGGAAATGCTCCAACAGCAAGGGAGCCTCCTCCTAGATTCCTGATCAGGGCTGGGAAAAAAACAGGAGCATACAGTATGGGGTTCGTACTGAGGTACAGAGCTCCCTCAAGAAGGTTGTATCGGAAGTTCTTTTTGAGAATGGCGTTCGTATCCATAGAGTGGTTCAGGAACAAAAAAAGGTCACCACTGGCGACCTTCTTGTATACGAAAGAACTTGACCATTGCTATTTTTTCTTCATTTTGTCGGCGAACAACTGAGCAACGTTTTCAATGTCATAGCCCACCTTGGGCAGGTACACCCCGCCGTACTTCTCGACCATCGCTTTGAGAGTGTCGTACGCGTCTGCGCTGCAGAAAAACACGGGAGTAGCCCTGTTGGGTCCCTCTTTTTTTGCCAGCTGAAGGAGTGCTATGCCCGGCAGGTGTCCCTTGAGATTGGTGTCTTTGAAATCGTTATCGAGAATAATCAACTGAAAAGGCTCGGCTTTGATTTTCTGCCAAGTCTCAACGCTCGTCGCCGTTTCAACGATGGCGATCTCGTCTTCCAGTATGGCGGTCGCAACTTCGAGGGCAAACCCGTGGGACTTCCGTTGCCCTTCGTCGTCGTCGGCGACCAGAACCTTATATGGCATCTCGATTGTGTTCCTTGAGCTAACTTCTACTCTAGCGATGCAAAACTACGAAGAATTAAAAGTAAAAACAAGAAAACAGTATCTCTATCGTTGTCCGGCCTTTCGGTACACGGTCTCCCCTCCCACCACCGTCATCTCAACACTGATCCCGGGCAAGTCCTTCGCCGGAACTTTCATCACATCGTCTGAGAAAACGACAAAATCCGCGAGGCGACCTTTCTCGAGTGAGCCTTTCAGCCGTTCCGCGAATTCGGCAAAGGCTGCCCATCGCGTGAAACTCTTCACAGCTTCTTCCCGAGTCATCTTCTCATTTCCGTACCAGCCATCGTTGAACACGGTGGAGTCCGCAAGTCCGTCCGGGGAGAGTTGGAACTGCGCTCTGACTTGCTCAGCCGACAATGGGCGGCCCTGTCGATCCCTTCGAGTGACGGCCGCGTAAATTCCCAACAACGGGTTGGGGTCTTCCACGGGGAAATCCGACCCGCCTGGAATAACAACCCCGGTCTGAAGCAATGAACGCCACGCATACGCTCCGCGCACCCGACGCGCACCCAGGCGCGCCTCAGCCCAGTACATGTCCGATGTGCAATGCGTAGGCTGCATACTGGGAAGAACGCCAAGCTGTTTGAAGCGCGGGATATCGTTTCGTTCAATGATTTGAGCATGCTCGACACGCAACCGGTGATCAGGCACCGAATGACGCTTCAGTGCACCTTCATACACGTTTAAGACGATATTGTTCCCGCGGTCGCCGATGGCGTGAGTGCAAACCTGGAAACCATGCGTCAATGCATCCTCCACAGCTTTTGTCAAATCTTCGTCGGAAGACATTGTCAACCCTCTGTTATCGGGGTCATCGCTATAGGGTTCGATGAGCGCCGCTCCCCTCGACCCTAAGGCACCGTCGATATAGAGCTTGAGAGCCCGAACCGTGAGCCTGTTGTCTCCGTAACCGAGAAGGGGACCTGACTTCAAAAACGCATCCCATGTTTCGCCGACGCCGCCTACGACAGCGTAAATTCTGACGGACAATTTTCTCTCGTCAATTACCTTTTTATAGAGGTCGATCTCCCGCATCTCGACACCCATATCCTGGACAGAGGTAATTCCATAACTTAAACATTCCTTGACAGCAAGGTCAAGAGCTTCTCTGGATTCCTCGTCGGAGAGTGGCGGCAGGTGCTTCGCTACCAGATCCATCGCCGCATCAATGAAAACACCCGTTGGGTTTCCCGATCCATCCCTCACGATTTTGCCGCCCGGAGGATCTTTCATTCCTTTCGCGATGCCGGCCATCTTCAGTGCTTTTGCATTCACCCAACATGCATGGCCGTCGACCCGCGTCAAAAACACAGGGTTTTGCGGAGATACTCCATCAAGCATACGATGCGAAGGGAATTTCCTGGATTTCCAGAGATTCTGGTCCCATCCTCTTCCACGAATCCACTGGTCTTTTTGAACCTTCGCAACACGGGCTTTGACCCTCTCCGCGGCCTCCTGCTCGCTTGCAGCTCCAGCGAGGTCCACGGTCATGCGCGCAATGCCAAGTGAAAGGAAATGCGCATGCGCGTCGATCAATCCGGGTAGTACTGTCTTCCCTTGTAGGTCGATTGTGGTTTTTGCTGTGAACCTCCGCGTCATCGCACTCGTTGATCCCACTCCGACGATCTTTCCCCGGTCCACCGCGATAGCTTCAGCAACACTGAGAT
Source organism: uncultured Ignavibacteriaceae bacterium (assembly GCA_964361365.1). GTDB lineage: Bacteria > Bacteroidota > Ignavibacteria > UBA10030 > UBA10030 > JANOGR01. Next base: position 11,014 of record CAYIBG010000025.1, read on the forward strand.
CATCATCCATCGTATAAATTCTGCCGTTCACAAAGACCGCATCAACCTCAACGGGGAAAAAGAAATACCATGCGACCGCAATCAGCACAATTGCGATACAAAAAATGAACAGTATTCGCACTTTCTTCGTCATAGCTCAGTTCACTAATTCCTTAAATCCCTTTTTCGACAAATTCCAGTAGATCACCCCACTGGCCGCCAAACCAACGAGGATGAAGATCAATCCTTCAGTATGCATTCCTAAGATGAGCTTTCCAACGCCAAAAAGCATCGAGTACACAAGGACGATCCCGGCAATCCAATTAAACAGGAGCCCTATGAATCCTGAATCGCCTTTCGTTTCGGGCACGAGTCTTTCGATCGCCCGCCATCCGATTCCACCAGGATGTACGCGTCGATAGAAATTTACAAGGGTTTCGGTGTTTGTCGGCTTCGTTAGGAACGTCACGGTAAGCCACGCAACCGTGGTCATCGGCACAAGATAAAAGAGTGTGTCGGGGAATTGAAGATTCCAGCCGTGATCGTGGTTGCCGTAGGTAATAGCGGCATAGACAATCATGGGCGTCACCATTGCCGTGATCTCACTCCACGCATTGATTCGATGCCAGAACCACCTCAGGATAAGAACAAGCCCCAGGCCTGCTCCCGCCTCGATGATAAAACCCCATGCAGCCGAAATTGTGGACAAGATGAGGGTGACACCGACAGACAAAGCCATTATGACGATGGTTGCCATACGAGAAACAAAAACCAGATTTTTCTCGTCTGCCTGCGGACGCATAAAGCGCTTGTAGAAATCGTTGATAACGTAGGATGTTCCCCAGTTCAGCTGAGTTGAAATCGTAGACATATAGGCGGCAAAAAACGAAGCCACCAGCATTCCTTTCAACCCCACAGGCAAGAAATCGCGCATGGCATAGACATAGCCAAGTCGTTTTTCATCAGGACCGAGGTCC
>CAYIBG010000025.1:12069-16825 GCA_964361365.1 uncultured Ignavibacteriaceae bacterium
GAAATCGCGCATGGCATAGACATAGCCAAGTCGTTTTTCATCAGGACCGAGGTCCGGATACAGTACCAGCGTTGCCAAACCGACGAGAATCCACGGCCAGGGGCGCACACAATAATGTGCGATCGTAAACCAAAGTGTTGCAAACAATGAGTGTTTTTCATCTTTGGCAGACATCATGCGTTGGGCAATGTAACCTCCTCCGCCCGGCTCTGCACCCGGATACCACGCCGCCCACCACTGAATGCCGACGTAAGCCAAAAAGGCGCTCACGCTCAATGCAAAAGCACCGCCGAGGCTTTGCGGCGAGGCTTCGCCAATGGTCGGGACAAACTGCATGGTCCATGAGGGCAGCTTGCTCGTGAGCCCTTCTATTCCTCCAATCTGTGGCAGGGAGAGCACGACAAAAGCCAGCACGATTGTTCCAAGCATGGCAAGAACGAACTGAAAAGCGTCGGTGACGGCAACTCCCCAGAGTCCGGACATGGCCGAATAGACCGCTGTTATGACAAGTGCAAGAGCGACATAGAACATCACCTGGCCTTGTGGAATGTCAAACATTCCTTCGAGGATCGAACCCATGGCAAGGTTCACCCAGCCCATGATAACGCAATTGATGAAAACACCGAGATAGATCGCACGGAACCCCCTCAGAAATGCCGCAGGTTTTCCGGAGTAACGGAGCTCTACGAATTCAACATCCGTCATGATGCCAGCTCTTCTCCACAACCTGGCGAAAAAGAAGACGGTCAGCATACCACCAAACACGAAATTCCACCAGAGCCAGTTCCCGGCGATTCCGTTTTTTGCCACAAGTTCCGTAACGGCCAGCGGAGTGTCGGCGGCGAACGTCGTCGCGACCATCGAAGTTCCGGCAAGCCACCATGGTAAATTCCTGCCTGAAAGGAAAAACTCCTGTATGTTGCTGCCCGCCCTTTTTGTATAGTAGATTCCGACGGCGGCGCTGCCGATGAAATAGACTGCGATGATGACCCAATCAAGAGTGTGCATGATGTTGAGCTAAGAAGACTTTAGAATGAGTGACGAGGAGCTATGGAGAAAGTGTCGGGGGCGATGAGAACGTGCCTAATGTAGTCTTTGACCCGGGGAATTGCAACGGAAAACATTCCCGCCCTGGTGGATAACTTTTTGTTGCTCATTTCAGCAAGAATGCCTATTTTCCACCACTCTTTTTTGAAAACCGCAAAAAATCTGCAAAAATGACAGTCGATTTGTTGGATCAAATTCTCCCGCACGTCAAGGACGCGATCTATCCCGAGCGGCGCCCACTGCCAATTTGGAAATTCAAAGATGGAGACGTTCCGGCTGCCCAGAGTTCTTCCTTACGCGACCAGGCCTGGCCGTCAACTCAAATTCCCTACCAATGGATCGGCGATAACAAAACGATTTGGTTCCGTCACGAGGTGACCATCCCTCCAGGCTTCATTGGCAAACCCGTCGCAGTTTTGTTGGAAATTCCGGAAGCATTACTTTTCGTTGATGGCAAGTTATGCCAGGGCCTCGATGTGCATCACAAAGAATCGTATCTGACCGAAAAAGGCAGGTCGCATCAGAGCTTCCTGTTCGCCATCCGGGCATCCAGCGGAAGAAAACGCGGGATCAACTCCTTCAGCAACGCCGAACTTGTCGTGATCAATCGGACCGCGAGGGCATTGTACAACGGGTTAACGACGTTGGGGGAACTCGATAAGCTTGCAAGTCACGGGTCGCAGGAATCCAAAGATGTCCGTGAGCTGATACGCCGAACACTCATTTTTCTGAAATACTTCAAGCCGGAAGGCGAGGAATACCCGAACGCCATCGGACGGGCGTATAAATTCCTCACAACGTCAGTCGAGAACGAGTTCAAAACCACGATTCCAGGCATGGTGCATCTTATCGCACAGTCGCGTTTGGATCCGGCGTGGCTCTGGACTATTCAGGAAACAAACCATAAGGCCGCAGCAACGTTCAGCAATGCGCTGCGTGTCCTGGAAGAATTCCCGGGAAGTACGTTTACGCAAAGCCAGGCGTTCCTCTATGAGTTAACGGGCCGTTCGTATCCTGACGTTCTCCGTCTGGTCAAGCTCAAGGTAGCAGAAGGACGATGGGAACCGGTGGGTTCCATGTGGGTTGAGCCCGACTGTAATATTCCTGGTGGAGAATCCCTCATCAGGAACATCCTTCTGGGAAAAAAATATTTCAAAGCCGAGTTTGGCAGTGATTCGAGCGTTGCCTGGCTGCCGGATTCCCCCGGGTTCGCGTCCAACCTTCCCCAGATCCTTCGCAAGTCGGGCTTTTCCTTCTTTTTCACTGCAAAACCTCTGAAGAACGACAAGACGAAGTTCCCGCACAATTCCTTTTGGTGGGAAGGACTCGATGGAACAAGGATTCTCAGCCATGTCCCGCCCGTTGGACCCGAAGGGCAGTTGGAGCCAAAAGACATTAAGAAAGCGTGGGATGATTTCACACAAAAAGAAGAAACTCCCTTGGCCGCTCAGACTTTCGGCTTTGGCAATGGGGGTGGCGGAATTTCAGCAGACCAAATGGAAACAGGTAAAGTGATTGAAACAATTTCCGGGTTATCACCTTCAAAGACATCGAACGCAAGAGATTTTTTCACCGCTCTGGAACTGCAGGCGAAAGCTTTGCCCGTTTGGGACAAGGAACTGTATGTTGAGAAAAACAGGGGCACCTACTCGACTCAAGCCTGGATAAAACATGAGAATCGCGGGTGCGAGAGCCTCCTCTATCAGAGTGAGCTTTACGCATCTCTTGCTGGCATCATGGGAAAGTCGCCGCAAGCTCGCCGATACCCCGTGAAAGAACTCGAGAGAGCATGGAGTCTGCTGATTCAGAATCAAAGCAAGGAAATCATCTCCGGCACATCCATCTCCGATGTGTACAAGGATTCAAGGAACGACTTCGCTGAAATTCGAACCCTAGGCGACAAAATTATTGACCGGTCTCTCAGCGCCTTTGTGGAGCCTGCACGAAAAAGCAAGGACTTTTCCTTTACGGCGTTCAATGCTCTCGAACATGAACGGAATGAATACGTCGAAGTGTCATTTACGTCTTCGGAAAAATGTTTCACTGTAAAAGACAATGAGGGAAATCTTGTCGAGCATCAGTTTCTCGACCGTTCCCGCGGCACTGTGACCTTGCTTTGTTACCTTCGGAGCATTCAGCCATTTTCTTCGAAATCATTTGTCGTAACTCCCGTTCCAGGAAAGGCCGAGGCTCCGGAGCCGTGGAAAACTTCGAATAGGATCATTGAATCCCCTTTCTACAGGATTCGGCTGGATAAGAAGGGCGGGATCAGCTCCCTCTACGACAGGCAATTGCGGCGCGAACTTGTTGAGCACGGAAAACGGGCAAACCTCCTGCAAACCTTCAAAGATGTTCCCGAACAGGCAGACGTGTGGGAACTTGAACCGGGGTTCGACCGGCATAAGTTGGACTCGTTCGTCCTGCGCTCCTTCGCATTCGCCGAAACCGGGCCGCTTCGGGCACGAATCCGATTCGAATACCGGTCCGACCGAGGCTCGTCAATCATCCAGGACATGATGCTCTATCACCACGAGAAGCGCATCGATTTTGCCACTCGAGTCAACTGGCGGGAACAACGAACTTTGCTCAAAGCTGTTTTTCCACTGAACATCAAGTCCCACGTCGCGACATTCGAGACTCAGTTTGGCGTCATCGTACGAACAACAAGACCAAAAGAAGACATCGATAAGGCGAAGTTTGAAGTGCCGATTCAACAGTGGTTCGACTTTTCAGAACCGAAACTCGGGGTGAGTATTCTGAACGACGGCAAGTACGGATGCGATGCTCTGCACAACGTGCTCCGGCTTACTCTTATCCGATCGCCCCTCTATCCTCATCCGCATGAACCCTGGAGACTGAACGACGACAAATGCACCGACCAGGGAGAGCACAGGTTCACCTATTCGCTCTATCCGCATTCCGGAGACTGGAAAAAAGGCCGGACGATCCAGCAAGCACGGTCGTTGAACATCCCGTTAAGAATTGTGGAGAATTCCATCGGCACCATGCGGACAACCCCGCTCGAGCTGTCCAAACCCAATGTCATTGTGAGCTGCCTGAAGAAGGCAGAAGATTCGGACGACCTCGTCCTTCGTCTGTACGAGTCCTTCGGCGAGTCGACAGATTGCGCCGTCAAATTCGGATTCACGGTAAAATCGGCCGTTGAATGCGATTTAACGGAGAATCAGTTGAAGCAAATGAAGGTTTCGAAGGGAAAACTGGCGCTGAGGTTCAAACCGTTTGAGATTAAAACGGTGAAGTTGATTTTCAGGAAGAAGTGAAGAGGGGATTTGTCACTCCCGCGAGGAGGAAATTCCTGTGCGAACTTCCCTATTAAGTGAGGGACATTTCTTATGAAAACAAACCGCAAAAACTCCTCAAAGAAGCGGAAGCGTTTGCCGAAGCCTCCTCAAGAATCTGGAAACATAGCTTGAAACTCTCCTCCCCTTTTAGGGGAGGATGAAAGGCGGGGTCTACTTTAAGACCTGCCTTTTTCTCGAATCCTAGCCAGCACTTCTTCGAGAATATCATCTGCAAGAGCATCGGTTTGCTCCATCACTTCTGAGTTCGAATATCTTAAAACTCTGATACCTTGTTGTTCTAAATCTGAATCACGTTCCTCATCATTCCGAATCCCCTCTTCATTATAGTGTCCAGCCCCGTCTACTTCAACGTTGAGTTTAGCCTCGTGGCAATAGAAATCCAGCAC
>CAYIBG010000026.1:0-5457 GCA_964361365.1 uncultured Ignavibacteriaceae bacterium
CTAAAATGGTGAGTATTATCAGATGAGGTCGTTGAGACAAGGCCGTGACAGAATCCTTATATCCCTTTGATCTCATTGTATCGAGGTTTGCTTCATCCGCAGACACTTGCAAAAAGTCAAATGATTCCATGTGAACTTCTTTCTATTGTGGTTGAGAATTGATGCGTCTGTATCTGCTCGCCATTATGTAAACATAGTAAGTTTTCTGCTCACAAATAGTACGGTGTGCAAAGTTAACACCCGTTCTGGATTCCCGCTTAAGACGTGCGGGAATGACAAGCAAAAGAAAGAAAAATAAATAAAGCTCTTGTCACTCCCGCGGATTGTAAGCGGGAGTCCAGAACCCGAACCCTATCGTCACAGGTGGTGCTAATCCCCTGGCGAGCCATGAATCGGCCCATCCAGGTTTTTCAGAAACCCCGCCCCTCTGCCCTCGATAACGGCCTTGATCTCGGCAATAACGGAAAACGCGATCTCCTCGGGTGTTTCCGCCCCGATATCGAGTCCGACAGGCGTGTGCAGTTTCTTCAGTTGCTCCTTCGTCGGCTCGAAACCTTCTTGCCTCAAATGCTGGCTGAGCAAATCGAATTTGCTTTTCGGGCCCAACAAGCCCACGTATCGGGCTTGCGAAGGAAGAAGGAGCCGGAGCAATTTCAATTCGGTTGGGAAATTGTGAGTCATGATAATGGCAACTGTCTGTGGTTCAATCTCCAGATGTTTTGACAACTCTTCCGGACGCGAAACGATGACGGCGTCGGCAAGAGGAAAATTCTCTTTCGTAGCGTACGCGGGCCGGTGGTCGACCATCGTCGTGTGCCAGCCGAGCTCATGGGCGAACTTGATCAATGGCTGAGCGTCAGGTCCCGCCCCAAAAATGACGAGAGGGAGCGGGGGCAGGATTGCCTCGATGAGCATTTCGACAGACGCATTCTTCGCTTCGTATCTGTTCGATGCACTCAAGCCGGCTCGCAAAACGTTCATTGCGTCGAGGGCAACCATTCCGGCAAGTTCAGCATTCATGAAATCATTGTGTACGCTCCTGTCCGAGGAAACAGTAAGGGCTCGACCGATCAACCCTGAAGATCCTTTCTCTCGAAACACGGTGGCCAAAACACCGAACTGCTTTTTCTCGACCAAACTGCGAAGGAAACGCAACTTGGAATCCATCTTCTCATTAAGGGGTTCGAGCAGAATCTCGACAGTCCCGTTGCAACCCAGTCCCAGTCCCATGATGAGGTCATCGGTGGAGGATGTGTCATATGAAACGAGCGCGGGCAGATTTGAGCTCATCACTTTCCGCGCCCGTTCCATCAAGTCGGCTTCCAGGCACCCTGCGCTCACAAAACCGGCCTCCCGTCCCCGTTCGGAAAACAGCATTCGTGCCCCCGGACGCCGGTAGGCCGAGCCCTGGACCTTTACGACGGTCGCGAGGGCGCCTTTGTGGCCGGATTTCCTGAGCAATTCCGCCGCGGAAACTATTTCGGAGAGTTCTTTCATGTTGAACCCGTAGGTCGGCTTTAAAGCCGACCTGCGGGACTCATCATCTAGGCGGCAGCTGGCGACTTTTTCTTCCAAGAAGCAAGGATGATCCCCATGAGAAGCAGGGAGACCAATTCATAGCCCGCATTGATGAATAACAATGTCCATGATCGCTGCTCGAAGAGAGTACCCTGGACCAAAAGGACGAACGTGAATCCAAGCCAAAGCCAGAAACCGGTCTGCGCGCCTCCTTTTGCATCCTGGGCATTGGCGTAATGGACAAAATGTGCCATGATGTAAGCTTGCAGGGCGTACGATACGAAGGCACCGCCATACGTAACACCCATGTTGGCTTCTGCGGCTTTTGCCTCGGTCATTCCTGTCAGCTCCATCCATTTTTGGCCGAACAACACACCGTACCAAACGGCACTCAAGGCGAATTTCGCAACGGCGCTGACGACAACCGCAATGTAATTAATTACAGGATTCATGAAAGCCTCCTATGTGAAGTGAATGAATTCCTCTCCTCAAGAGCCCTCTCACGATAATGAACGATAGACTTATCTCCAGAGAGCGATGATAATTCCTGCCGCGATGAAGGAAGCAAACTGATAACCAGTATCCAGGAAATACAAGGCTTTCGGTCTCGTTGAAAACAAACTTGCGGTGAACTGGACCGTGGTCACAAAACCCAGCCACACCAAACAAGCTGTCTCGATTCCATGCATCACTGTCGTCGTTCCAGCCATGAAGCGGGCAAGGATGTAATACGTCAAGAGCGCCGCAACGAACGATTGGCCATAGAGCGGACCGGGGTTCATGCTTTTCACTTGTTCCTCGGTGTAGCCTGACAGCGCCATCCATTTTTTTCCAAACAGCGGGCCATACCACAGAAATCCAATGACCATATTGGAAATCCCCGATGCCAGGACAGCAAGGTAATTAATCTGCATCTCGCCCACGGTGAACCTCCTACGTAATGAGAGTGTTGAATGTGAGTTGGAACGTGAACGTTTGTTTCGAGGGTCGTGCGTTTGCATGAACGGGAAGAGTCATGGACGGCCGAGGCGCTGAGCAATTTCTGTCATGCTCGCCATGTGGTGGTCGTCGTGTTCTGCGACAAAAAATGCCATGTCGATCACACGCATGGGCTTTTTGAGGCGCGGGTGAATCGCCGAGTGCGCAACCTTTGCATCATCCATGGATTCGAGGCGCTGGACGAATTCGAGCCGGCTTGCGCGGAACATGGCCAGAAGTTGTTCCATCGGTTTTGCGTTGTGGTTTGCATCCATGGTTTTCTGATTCTTCAGGTCAGCCGTCCGAAGCGTTGATGCATTTGAGTCGTAGTCTTTAAGCCTGCCGAAGTGAAGTTCTTCGAGGTCGAAAAGATGGCCGACATGCTCCTGAATAGACCACGAGTTGTTTATTCGGGAGGTCAGGATGGAGGCTGGAAACGAATGAACCAGTTCTTCAAGTCTTGCTGGGGTGCCACGGACTCTCTCAAGAATGGACGGGAATATCCCCACGGGGTAATTGAAGTCGAACTGCCTCTCAAACCACATGATGCGTGTGACCATGCTAAGGAAACGCCAAACCGATGGTCACAGAAAAGACGCCGGTTTTCGCGAGCCGTTGGTTCTGATAAATGACTGCCCCGGTCGAATCGACGAGCATTGTATTCAGGTTGACAACATCTCGCATGCCCAGGGAATAGCGCAGGTCGAAAATCAGGGCGCTGGATTCGAAGTTGAGATGAAAACCCGTCCCGAAGGCGATGCCGTAATCGACCTGCCGGATGTTTTCAGTAAGGTACGAAACGAAGGGGCCGGCGAACAGGTGCGGTTGAAACAATCCGCCTGAGAAAAACTGCACCTTTGCTAGAACCGGAATTTCGACGTAGTTCAGACGTATGTCGAACTCGACAGGGAGATAGCCTGTCGCCTGCTCCACAAGTTTCCCGCCCTTCATCGTGAAGATGACCTCAGGCTGAAGAGCAAGCCAGTCGTTCAGGCTGTAGGTCAGGAACCCCCCGCCGGCAAACCCGGCCAGCGATTGAGCTTTGTCGTCATTGAACTTCGAGAAGTTGAGTCCCACCTTCAGTCCCAACATCGGAGGGTCCTGCGCATACAGGAGTGGCTGGAAGAAGAAGAGAGAGAGCACAAGTGAGCGCATCCAGCCTGAATTATTCATGCGAATTTCCTTGTCAAGATTTTCTACTGAGGAATTCCTGCAAAGCGATCGCCGGGCTTTGTTTGCCGTTCCGCCCAGAAAAGACGAGCGTCACCCTGACACCTGTAAGATGCTGTCTGAAACCAGCGAGGGATTTGTTCCTGGCCAGCTCTTTCCAATACTTCTTCGTGAATTCATCCCATCGGGAGGGGTCGCCATCGAGCCACGTTTTCAGCTTATCGCTCGGCGCAATTTCTTTCATCCAGAAGTCGATTCCTGCTTTTTCCTTTGAAACGCCCCGCGGCCACTTACGTTCAGCGAGAATCCGGATGCCGTCTTGCTTGGAGGGAGCTTCAGAAATCGGTTTCAACTGAATGGAACTCATGGAAGTCACTTCTTCGGCGGCTCTTTGAACTCAATAATGAGGAACCGCGCTTCGGTTTTGCCGATGTTTTCCCCTGCGTGTGTTACAGGCTCCCGCCACATTGCCTCTCCGCCCTTGTATTCAGCTTCTGCTGTTTTTCCATCCGGCAGCGTTACTTTGAGCTTGCAGGGGGAAAGCGCGTAGAAAATATATGCGGGGTGAGAGTGTGTGGGCTCTTTTTCGCCGGGCTTCAACGTTCCCTCGATCATTCGTACGCGGTCGTTTTCGACTATCACTTTGCGGCTTTCCGGAGCCAGTTTCATGAGATCCTGTGAGAGGCAAACGTGCATTCCGGCAACAAAGAAAAACGTGCAGAATATTTTTGTCATGGATTTGTTTGCTCCATCGTAATTAGAACCAGCAGGGGCAGGTTTGTGACCCGCCCCTTCTTTTCAACTCACAGTGACGACAAACGTCAAATGCTCCAGCTTCCTGCTTTCAAATTATGCCTGCTTCAAATCCTCGGGTCTAATGGGCAGCCTACGGATGCGTTTCCCCGTCGCTGCAAAGATTGCGTTGCACACGGCGGGCGAGAGCGGGGGCAAGGCAGGTTCGCCGATGCCTCCGATCGAGTCCATGCTCGCTATGATATAAGCCTCAACCTTCGGCATATCCTTCATCATCGGCATGGAATAGTCGTCGAAGTTGCTCTGGACGACGCGGCCCTTGTCAATGGTGATTTCATCTTTGAACGCGGCGCTCATGGCATACACGATGGCGCTTTCCAACTGTGCTTCGATCGTATTCGGGTTGACGACCGGTCCGCAATCCACGGCGCACACAATCCGATGTATGTGCAGGGTGCCGTCTTTGTCGACTGAGACCTCTGCTACTTGTGCGATCGAGCTGCCGAATCCTTCCACCGCTGCAATTCCGCGCCCCATACCTTTCGGCAACGGTTTTCCCCATCCGGCTTTCCCAGCCGCGACTTCAAGCGCCCGCTTGAGCCGGGGAGACTTGTTCAGGAGTTGCCGTCGGTACTCGAATGGGTCTTTCTTTGCCGTGTGAGCGAGTTCGTCGATGAAGCTCTCGACAACCCAGCCATTCTGAGAAGGGCCGACTGACCGCCATGCCCCGATCGGAACACCGGTCTCCTTGATATGTGAATCGACCATAAACGTTTGCACGTTGTACGGAGGAGTCGACCCGCCCACGACAAGTCCGCGGGAGGAAGCGCCGGCCACTCGATGGAGCCAAGCGACAGGCCAACCGTCCTTGTTGAGTCCTCCCCGCATCACATTGTATGTCGCTGGACGATACCAGTCGTGCTGCATGTCGTCCTCGCGCTTCCATAGAACTTGCACCGGAGCTTCCACTGCTTTCGCGACTTTGACTGCATCCTGTACAAAATCAGAATTCAGTCTTCGCCCAAATCCGCCGCCCAA
>CAYIBG010000026.1:5557-16767 GCA_964361365.1 uncultured Ignavibacteriaceae bacterium
TCTGGTTTGCCCACTGGCCTTCATCCCAGGTAATCGTGAGCGCTTCGCGTCCCTTGAACGCTGCGTACGTTGAATTCGCCACGACCGCAACACCATTTTCGACGTTCACAATTTGGCGAACGCCCGACACGGATTTAGCCTTTGTGTCATCGTAGCTCTTGACTTTCCCGCCGAAGACCGGGCATTTCTCGATGGAAGCGAAGAGCATTCCGGGGAGACGCACATCGATGCCGTATTTTGCAGCCCCAGTGACTTTTTCCGGCGTGTCGACTCGCGGAAGAGACTTGCCGAGAATCTTGAAATCCTTATTCTCCTTGAGCTTCACAGAATGCGGGACCGGAAGTTTTGAAGCCGCTTCTGCCAGCTCGCCGTAGGCCAGTTTTTTGCCCGAGGAATGGATCACCATGCCTTTATCCGTTTTACACGCAGAAGGGCTTACACCCCATGTTTGAGCTGCGGCTGTCACAAGCATCTCACGAGCCGTCGCGCCGGCCTGACGCAGCATTTGCCAAGAGCCGCGCACGCTGAAGCTCCCGCCCGTTCCCTGGCTTCCGTATTTCGTCGGATGAGCGTCCGACTGTTCGACGCGCACTTTGCTCCAGTCGGCATCAAGCTCCTCTGCAACGATCATCGGCAGAGATGTGCGCACACCCTGGCCCATCTCGGACTTGGCGACGGCAATGGTCACCGTGCCGGAAGGCTCGATCTTGATAAACGCGTTGGGAGCAAAGTCGGATGTGGGAGTGAGCCCGTTTTCTTTCGAGGGAAGGTAAAAACCCAGCATGAGGCCCGCACCGGCAACGGTCGAAACTTTGAGAAAATCTCTTCGATCCAGGTTCGTGTTCATGGCTTCTCTCCTTGCCCGCTCGTGCGCTGGCGTTGCCCGACGTTTTTCTTTTGCGTCGGGTTGGAAGCAACATGGATAGCTTTTCGGATCCGATTGTATGTGCCGCATCGGCAGATGAGTTCCATGGACGCGTTGATATCTTCGTCGCTTGGGTTTGCTTTTTGAGTCAGGAGGGCGGCGGCTGCCATGATTTGACCTGATTGGCAGTAGCCGCATTGCGGAACTTCTTCTGCGATCCACGCTCGCTGCAACGGATGGCTTCCGTCCGGCGAGAGGCCTTCAATGGTCGTGACTTTCTTGTCTCCGAGAGATTCGACCGCCATGGTACAGGATCTTGTCGCTTCTCCGTCGACGTGGACTGTGCATGAGCCGCAATAGCCTTCTCCGCAGCCGTATTTTGTGCCGGTCAGACCTATCGTGTCGCGGAGAACCCACAGCAATGGAGTCTCGGGGTCGGCGTCGACTGTGTGTTTCCTACCATTAACGGAAAGTGTGAAGGAAGGCATAAGGGACTCCTTTCAACAAGTGAGCAGAATGAATTTTCGTTTTGAGAGGGAGAGCTGCCACAACACCCAGATGAGACGCCAGAATGTAGGGAATCGGAATGAAAAAGGAAAGTGGCCGGCCTGAAGTGCGTATGCTTGATGACAGAGCCGCCGATTCCGCTGGACTTCGTCGGATTCAATGATTTCTTTAGGTTGTTATCAAGCTTTAGCTCCTGCCTCTAGATATTTTGCCTGTCTTCGTGTGGCAGATTTTGGTTGGATATTCCTCTGGCAGGGGAGAAACCTTGATAATCTTGACATCTCGTGGTGCAATACATACCTTGTTCGACTCCCAAAGTTACGAAATGATCGGTACAACGATTTCCCACTATAAGATCCTCGAAAAACTCGGCGAAGGTGGAATGGGCGTTGTTTATAAAGCCCAAGACCTCAAACTTGATCGCCTTGTCGCGCTGAAGTTCCTTCCGCATCACATGCCTGCCAACGAAGCTGAGAAAGCTCGGTTTCTCCAGGAAGCAAAAGCTGCGTCCGCGTTGAATCATCCCAATGTTTGCACGATCTACGGAATAGAAGAACAAGCCGGCCAGCAGTACATCGAAATGGAATATGTTGACGGCAAGACCATACGCGAAAAATTGCAAAGCGGCCCACTGTCAATGAATGATGCAATCACTTATGCAATCCAAATCGCCGAGGCATTGCTGGAAGCACATAGCAAGGGCGTTGTGCATCGTGACATCAAGCCGGACAATATCATGATCAACTCGAGAGAGCTGGTCAAGGTCATGGACTTTGGTTTGGCGAGGCTGAAAGGAACACTTCGACAGACTCGCACGTCCAGTACCGCTGGAACCCTGGCATACATGGCGCCCGAACAAATCCAGGGAGGGAACGCCGACGCACGGTCAGACATATTCGCGTTTGCCGTTGTATTGTTCGAAATGATTACGAGCAAGCTTCCTTTTCGGGGTGAGCACGACTCGGCCCTGATGTATTCAATTGTTAACGAGGAGCCACAATCAATCCTGAACTACATTCCGAAACCCTCATCGGAATTGTTGCACATTTTCAACAAGGCCTTAGAAAAAGATCCGAATGACCGCCATCAGTCTGCCGCTGAACTCGTCGTCGACCTCCGAAGATTGAAGAAAGACACAAGCAAAGTGGTCCGCTCAAAGGACTTTCAAATCGCTACAGGCGAAGAAAAACCTCGACAACGGATAATCAAAACGGCAGTCGGCCTCTTGTTAATTGGTCTCATTGCAACAACATTGCTCATACTCAACACGGCGGACAAGATCGACTCTGTTGCCGTCTTGCCATTGGCGAACGACGGGGCTGACCCGAACACTGAGTACTTAAGCGAGGGCTTGAGCGAAAGCATCATTCGTTCGCTGTCGTCGATTTCGAATATTAAGATTAGACCCTGGAGTACGGTTGTCCGATATAGAAACACCAGGAGGGATGCGAAATCCATTGGGGATGAACTACATGTGCATGCAGTTTTACAGGGCAGTGTTGAACAAAGAGGGGAAAGAATATTCATTCGGGTTGAGCTCATCGATGTGAAAGACGATGTTCACCTCTGGGGGAAAACATACAACTACTCAATGGCGAATATCGTCTCGGTACAAGAGGATATTGCTAAAGAGGTTGCCGAAAAACTGCGCGCAAAAATAAGCGGTTTGGAAGCTACACGCCTTGAGAGTCGAATGACTGATAATCCGGAAGCATATCAATTCTACCTTCAAGGGCAGTATTCTCTGGGTGATCTTTACTCGAAAGACAGTTGGAAGCAAGCATTGGCCCAATTCGGAAAGGCTTTGGAGAAAGACACCAATTACGCACTTGCGTATGTCGGCATTGGAGACACGTATGCCTCGATTTCTGGATTTCATATGCCTCCGTCAGAGGCAATGGTAAAGGCTCAACGAGCCGTTACGAGAGCTCTGGCACTTGATAACAACCTGCCGGAAGCTCTTGTTACGTTGGCCCGGATTCGAATGTGGTACGAATGGGACCTTCAATCAGCTGAAGCCTTGCTGATCAGGTCGATCGGGATCAAAAAAGACCTTATCCGCGCTTACCAATCTCTTTGGTACTGTTATATGTACCAAGGAAAGTTTGAAGAGGCCTTGACTCACCTGCGGCAAGCTCGCGACCTAGATCCAGTTTCGACTTCGCTCCAAACTATGAATGCATGGACATTTTATTACCAACGCCAGTTTGAAAGAGCGATTGAAGAATCTCAGAAGATTGTTCGCTTGAACCCCATCAATGCTGAAAGCTACATCATTCTTGGCTTGGCTTCTGAGCAAACTGGGAAGTTTGACCAAGCATTCGAGGCCTGGACAAAATACCTCTCTCTTACAGGTGAATCTGAAGAGCTTCTGACGTCTTTCGAGGTTGCATACGTTGAAGGTGGTTACGAGAGGTACGCAGCAAAGCATGCGGAGTATCTCACGAAATTGTCGCGGACAGTCTACGTGGACCCCTTCAGATTAGCTCGTTTGTTCGTTTCGCTCGGGAAGAAAGATGAAGCAATTGAATGGCTTACAAAAGCCTATGAGTTGAGGATCGACCACCTCTTATGGCTCAAGGTAGATCCATTATTTGATTCTATCCGATCCGACAAACGATTCAAGGACCTTCTGAGTAAGGTCATTGTGAAAGAATGATCATCAAACAAAAGCTCCTTATTTGTCCTAAAATAACGTTGATGGACCTCAGGATCTGGAGGTACTTGACCTTATTGCTTCTCTCGATTTACCAAAATGCTACGACTCAGGACCCCTCTATTACATCTTTTTCATCTCTATCTGTCAGTACCTTGACTGAACAATCCGGGAAACCTCTGGGAGGAGCAAGTGTCGTGCTTCTTGGAACCACATTCGGATCGGTCACAGACATCTCAGGAGTCTGTCAGCTGCAGAACATACCTCCGGGCAATTACACCCTTGTTGCATCGAAATCCGGATTTGATCCAAAGGTTCTAAAAATCACGGTCAGAGTAAACGTAAGCCATCACTTCATAGTGAGACTCAATGAGAGGCCGGCAGCCGTTAAAGCAACCCAATCTGCTCATCCTCGCGCCGCAGAGATTGCCCGTGTTCTCCTGGGCAATTCTTCGAACTCCATGCGGTGCAAAGTGACAAATCTTGAGGGGTTCCATGTAACTGAAACTAGTACGGGAATGATCGTCAGCTCAAATGAGCCAGTCATAATTGAGAATCGCGGCCTGGGTTACCGTCTCAGCCTCGACCTTGACACACTCATCAAAAGTCCGAGAGGAACTACATGGTCTGGAAAAGTCTCGTTTACAACACTTTCCGCATCTGCTGAATCAGAGCAAGAAGACTGGAATCAAAAGCGTCAAATTGTATACCAGGGATCTCTTCGTCACTTTCTCAGAAGTGCAGCGAATAACACACTCAGCGAAGAAGGGTTCGATGTCTATCTTGCTAGTGCGGCTAACGCTTATTGGAGATTGAATCAGGGAACCACTCGTCCGGCTCGGCGAGAAGACTATCTAGAAGAGATACGGGGTACGAAAACTTTTAAGTTGAACCACAAAGGCTGGGCGCTCGAGGTTCGGTACGAACGCGAAACGGTCGGATCCGAACCGCAAGTCTCCTGGATCGTATTGACAGGCCAGAAAGCAGAGTTCACAGACCGAGGGGTACTGGTCAATCCCCGGTCCGTTCGAATTCTTGGACGTTGGGTTGAAGAGGGGCTCGCTGATAGGCTTCCACTGGACTATGAGCCTAAGTAGATCTGAAAGCGTGATCGGCACAACCATATCCCATCACAAGATTCTTGAAGAATTAGGAGAAGGCGGCATGGGCGTGGTTCAGGAAGGTCGTTAGATGAAATTTTAATGGGATGCCTTTTGAAGTAAGTACATCCCCAGATCGTAACAAGAAACCCGCTGAGCGCAAGCTGGGCGGGTTTTCCTGTTACAGGAAGATGTAAGGATTTGGCTAGTTGACCCTTGAAATCAAGGTGAAGTTATTATCTCTGTGTCAAAGTTTCAACCTGAACGGGAAGTACCCTGTAGAACTCTCCGTTCTTTTGAACAAGCCGCAATCCGACTTCCGACAACTGACGTTGCCGCAATGCCAACTCGGTTTTCGAATCATGATACCCCTCTCCCCCGACTTCCAACACTCCGTTGAATAAGTACACCGGCAACCCTGCCGGAACGACATCTCGAGTCACCGGAACTTCAAACGGCAAGTTGTGGAACACGTATTCGCTCATTTCCTTTGCAGGAAATCGCAGGTCATGAAAAAAAACCACGTGAATGTTCTTGTCTTTCCATCCGTCGATGAACACGTGGTACCAAAAGAACATCGCAGAGTGATAATCGGGACATACAACGATTGCATCGCCATTCACAGCCTGGAGCGCCTCTTTCACGGTGATGTCGTGAGTTGTGTTGGTCCTCTGATAGACCGAATTCACGTTCATAATGGCGAGACTGAACGGTAGAACAACTACAAACCATGGCTTATAAGAGCGGAATCGTCCGGTGAACCACGTGGAAACGTACTGCAGTCCGGCCACGCTGAAAATGGCCAGGATGAAATATGCAGGGATGAGGTAAACATCGATATCGGGAATGGCATACGCAAGCGCAAACAAGAAAGTCCCGGCCAGACAAAGCCAAAGGAATCGTCTCACTTGCGGATTCTGCAAAGAGCGGGAACCAAAGAACGGAAGGGGGATGGCGAAAGCCAGCTCACGGAGTGTGAAAAGAAAGAGAGCGGGGAGCTTCTCAAGAACCACCCAGCTGAAAGGCAAAGCAAACAAAAAATGCTTGAACTGTCCGCCGGTCACATAGAACCAAAAAGTTTTTAAATCCGGAGCCGTCATTTCCAGATAGGGAGTCGTCGGAGACGCCGTGCGTAAGAAAACATAAGCATACTGTGCCGCACCGAAAATTATCACAAAAAGAACCCATACAATCTTCCTCGGATTCAGAAAAACTCTTCGGTCGGTTGCCCAAACGAAGTATATGATTGCTGGAAGAAATGTGATCATCGTCAGGTGATTGCCGAAAGAAATCGCGTAGAGGGCACATGCGGAATAAAAAAAACGGTCGTCTTTTTCAAGATGCCATCGGAGGAAGCAGTAGACCATCCCTGCAACAAACAGGAGGTTCAAAGAATACACTTCCGCCACCACCGATTGTGACCAAACCGTGAGACCGAGCCCAAAGCTCACAGTTGTAACGGTTGCGATCAAACCACGAATGCCCAGCTGTGAGAGAGTGCCCAAAAGGACGAGCGAGGCCAAGATTGAAAAAACAGAAGAAAAAAGGTTCGCTTTGAGTGCGACGGAGCCGAAGGGAAGAAGCCCGGTGAACCAGTGGTTCAAAACAACATACGTAGGATATCCAGACCCATGAGGAGTTCCAAGAACATGGCCGACAAACTGGAATTTCACTGTATCACCCGAGTAGCCGGGGCCGGGTAGGAGCGTGAAGGCGTAGATTGAGCCGAGAATCAAAGTGACGGCAAGGCCCGGGAAGTATCGGCTCGATATAATGCCTTGAACATTCATGTTCTATTGAGGCGGGGTATCGTAAATCTCGATGAAGTCCATGTACGATTCGGAGAACCTTCGAAACGCATACCCGCCCACCACCTCAAGGATTGTTTTCTCGGGCACATCTATCAGCAGAACAAACACTCTTCTTTTTTGTGCCAGAAGTTCTTTGACGAGCTGAGGCGCTGTCTCGCCGTCATCGGCATGGAGGTCCAGAATGACGACATCCCGGTCGAGCTGCAAGGGACCTGCTGCGTCCTTGTTCCCCCAGTAAGTGAAGAAGGCTGAGTGATTCGGCACAACTCTCGAATAGATTTGAAAACGGTCGAGATTATCTTTTCTTTTCGAACGAGACTCCGCGACATCTGTTCCCACATGAATCGCAACGGCCCATCCGAGGCAAGCTCCCAGCGAAATTGACAGGATTGAGCGGTGAAACCGGTAAAGATACGTTCCAGCGATGAGCAAAGCTGCCAGGATGAGGGGCAGTTTTAATTGAGCCATGTTTCTGACAAACGGGGATTGAGCTTGCAAGGTCAAGAACACGAAGAGAATCCCAACAAAGAAACCGATGATAAGAGGTGTGATCTTTATTTCAAAACCGTCGAGGATCAATGCCAGGCTGATGGCCGCGAGGGGCAGAAGCTCGATGAAATAGCGCTGATTAAAACTCATTCCGTCGTGTCGCGCGAAGCCCGCAAAAGCAATCATCAGAAGGACAGGGAAAACAACAAGCGAGATTTTTCTAAGTTGCTCATGAGTTTTTGCGCGGCTCCGGTAAGGAATCCTCCATGCAACGACAAGCGAAATCAACGATAACCCGATCCACGGCGCGGACTGGAGCCAGGCTTTTTTCATGACCCCGCCTACAAACACAGCGCCGGAACCGGGCGCTCTGTACATGAAAGGTTGATCCAATCTTGCGTGGTAGGAAAAGTCCACGACCTTCGCCCAAAACACCTGAAAAGGTTCGAGCACGTTCGAGGCCCCCGTTTGGCTGACATCGCTCACGTAGGCGAAAACTTTTGGGAATGGATGAAAGACATCGAGTCGTGCGAGGTTGATCAAGGAAATGACAATCAAAGGAACGGCGACGCTCGCACCATAGCTCAATGTGGAGGTAAGACGCCTCGATGGTGCGAGAAGTATTGTGACTCCCACGCAAACGGCAAAAACCACATTTTGCTCCCGCACTCCAACCGCGATCCCCATCACGAGTCCCGCCAAAGCAACAAGTGCGACTCTTTGGTTCTGACATCCGCGTGAGCATAGGATGAAACCTGCCGTGCACAGCGCCATCGACAACATGTGCGGCCACACACCCTGAGCGTATTCCAGGCAATAACTTCCGAGCAACAGAGAGATGCAGGCCATCCATGGAGTCAGGCGATGCTCGGTGTGTGCCTGAACATACTTGAACACGAGAAACCCGGCGACCAACAATGACAAGCAATTCACGAGAAAAAAACCCGGCCAACCGAGGAGCGAGAAGGGGAGAGCGATGAAGGCGTAGAGTGGCGGCGCTAGGGCAACGATGGGAGTTGACGAGATGGGCCTTTGTCTGGCTTCGGGGTCAAAGTAATTAAGTTCGCGACTTGGAGTGAGGTTTTTTGTGCGTTGTACAGTAAAACTTCCATCTCGCAGGGCGAGAGCACTTACCATGTAATTGTCTTCATCGATAATGTACACGCCGTGGATGGCCGTTACAAAAAGAACGAGACCGATCGCTATGAGCAGAAAGAGGAGGCAGGTTGAATCTTTTCCGTGAAGCTTCGTCATGCGCGAAGCGGTATCAAAATGAATCCGCTGGCCGGTTATTCATTTCCGAGATGGAAGTTCGTCTCGAGCCGGTGAGCTGTCGGATGAACAAGGAATTCCTTTGCATAGGCCCGGTCCTTCCGGAACATCAGGAATATTCCCCATGCCAGATTCGGCAGGATGACGGCAAGAGGTTTTGCGATGAACCCTGGAAAAGGATAAAAATTGCTTCCGCCAAATTTTCTTAGATGGTATCCTCGCGGAAAACAAACACTGAGGAAGCGCAGGATGTCACTTTTCGTAAACCCCCGGACGTGCGCAGAATGGTTCTGAAGACATGTCGGCTGTTGCCCGACTGCGAGCAGGAGACGATTGTGCAAGGAGGCGAGGTTTGGGACGCCGATAATAAACGTTCCGCCGACGCGGAGAACCCTGGTAGATTCGTGAAAGATCCAGAAGATTTCCTTGACATGTTCGAGTATTTGGTTCGCAATAAGGACGTCAACGGATTCATCCGCAAATGGAAATACATCGCGTTCGATGTTCAACGAGTGCACCGTTATTCCTTTTTGATGTAACCCCTTTTTATACTCCGCAGACAACTCAATTGCGTGAAGCTGGGCGGATGGGTTGTGCGACCGGGCAAGAAGCAAGTCAGTTCCCCATCCTGCACCGATGTCCAGGAAAATCTTGGGCGAATCGTGATTTGCTACAGCGAGAAAATGGTCGATGTGATGTCTGCCGTAGTTCAGCGACCGGTCGATAACGCCGTCCAACGGGTTCTCATGGTCCATAGAGTGTGTTCACATGCCGGTCAGGCCAAAGCTGGAGCAGAAGGAAATGACGGCAAATTTTCAAGCCGCGTGGGGAAAAAGTCCGTCGTGTTGTTGAGCAACATCAACAAGAGAGGGTCTCCTCCGAGCTACTTTGAAACTTCTTTCAACGGTGCCCCGTCCACAGTTTTGGGATACTTCAGACCCAGGATTTTTGCCAGCGTTGGTGCAACATCCACTGAATGGATTTCCCGGTCTACGCGGTCTGGTTTCAAACCCCAACCCATGAACACCACAGGAATATGAGTGTCATATTTGTAGGGCGTGCCATGAGAGGTACCGGTCGGACGGGTCGTCAACAGGCAGTTTTCGCAGTATCGGACCTGGAAATCTTCGCCGCGAGGGGCGTAATAACTTCGTTGGAATTGCCCGAGATAAGGCCGATTCGGAGTTTTCTTGTTCGTCAATTCTCGTCGAAAGTAAACGTCGACAATGCCGTCGATTTTCAAGAGGCTGTCCCGCACCATGCGCTCCAACTTCTCCTCCCCGATCTTCACTTTCTTGGCGGCGGCATAATTCAGAAACCCGTTTCGCGAAATCAACCACTCTGAGACCTTGAGCCCCCGCTGCAGGAGCGTATCCAACGCTGCGATTTGTGGATGAATCTGTTTGTCCGCGAGAATACGGCGTGCGGTTTCTTTTTTCACATTCGAAAGATACTCAGGCAAAGGCATCACCGCGTGGTCTGCCGAAAGGACGAAAAGGACATTCCCCACCCCAATAGTTTTTTCGACTTCATTCATAAAGGTTCCGAGTGCGAGGTCGAGGCGGAGCAGGTGGTCATGGATCTCATGGCTATTCGGTCCAAAGCTGTGTCCGACATAGTCGGTGGAAGATAGACCAACGCACAACAAGTCGGTGGCAGCCCGCTTGCCCAGCTTTTCGCCGTCAATAGCAGCCCACGCAAAATCGAGCGTCAACATGTCGCCCCACGGACTCGTCAGGATCTGGTCATTCCGCTGATTGGGGACAAACTGATGCGGGAACGCCGTGCCGACTCCCCACACCATTTCCCCCTGCAGGTCGTCCGGACCTTCGCCCTCGTATTCGCTGAAACTCTTGAGCTTGTTCCATGCGGGGGGCAGGTTCGTATCGATCCAGTTTGCAGCGTTGAACTTCTTCGCCCATTCTGGCAGCGTCTTTACATAATACGATGACGTGACGAGGTGGCCTGTTTTTCGGTCGTACCAGAAAACCTGATTGGGCTGTTTTCCTCCCATGAGGATCGCCGCCCGGTCTTTTGAAGACACGGAAACCACTTTTGAAGTAGCGGATTCAGCCTTGAGCCAGTCTCCGATGGCTGTGACAACAAGGTTCCTTGGGGAAGAACCACCTCCTTCGCCTTCAACGGAATGCGCATTGGAATCTGACACGCAATAAACCTGCTTCTTTGTTTTCGGATCATGCCAATCGTTTGCGAGAATACCATTCGTCGCCGGGTACGAGCCTGTCGACAGCGTGGCGTGTCCGGGTCCGGTTTCCGTCGAAGCGTAGTTCAAATCGGCATTCGTAAAGACGATCCCTTCCGAATGGAGCCTTTTCAAGCCTCCTGTGAATTGCTTGTCAAACCGATCGAGATAGTCCGCACGCCCCTGGTCGATTGAAATGAGAACAATGAGCTTCGGTTTCTGCCGTGCGAAGCCGGCGGAAGAAACGATGATGATAAAAAAGAAGAGTCTGACACAGGAACGTCGCATACTTGGGATTTTTCCTTTC
>CAYIBG010000027.1:0-16642 GCA_964361365.1 uncultured Ignavibacteriaceae bacterium
CTGAAGAACCATTACGCCATTGTCATTGTTACTCACAATATGCAACAGGCAGCCCGCGTTAGCGACCAAACGGCATTCCTCTACCTGGGGGAGCTTGTTGAATTCGGGGACACCAATAGCGTTTTTCGGGCGCCGAAAGAGAAAAGAACGGAAGAATATATCACTGGACGTTTTGGATAAACTAACGGATGGGATGAGCTTATGGAACGACACTTCACACACGAACTGGAAAGTCTCAAGACCTTCCTCATCAAGATGGCAAGCATGGTGGAGACAAACCTCGTCTCATCCATTCAGGCCCTGATGGAAAGGAACGAGCTGCTCGCCGCCAAGGTCATTGAAAACGACAGGCGCATCGATTCTCTGGAGATTGAAATCGACAACATCATTCTCGACTTGCTGGCTTTGCAGCACCCTGTTGCAAGCGACCTGCGATTCATCATTGCGGCACAGAAGATCAACAACGATCTTGAACGAATCAGCGATCACGCGGTGAACATTGCTCAATCGGTGCCCGCTTTCAAGACCCCGCAGGCTGCGGGAGATATGATTGACATCCCCACGATGGTTGACCTCGCGAAAGCGATGCTGCGCGATGCCCTCGACAGCTTCATCCGCGTCGACCCATCTCTGGCGCAGTCGGTCATCAAACAGGACGACGTCATGGATGACTTGAACCGCAAGATGAGCCGGAAGGTGGTGGAGTTGATCAAAGCGGGGACCCAATCGGTTGAATCGGGGCTTGAGCTAAATCGGGTGAGCAGAAACCTTGAACGCGTGGCCGACCTCACAACCAACATCGCCGAGGAGGTCATCTTCCTCAGCCAGGCCCGCATCGTCAAGCATGGAGCGGGGGAAAAGCTGTAATACGAGTTGTTTCTGAATCGCAGCTATCGAGAGACAGAAAGCCTTTGCCTGAAGCTCTTGAGTTCATCCGATAATTCCGCGGGAAGCCGATTTCCAAACTGCTTGAACGATTCATCCACGTTATCGGCGCCCTTGATCCAGCCTGCCTTGTCGAACGAAATCGCTTCCTGAACTGCTTCTGGAGAGACCTTGAGTCCGTGTGTGTCGAGCGCATCGGCAGCTGGCAGGTAGCCGATCGGCGATTCCACGGCCCTTCCCGTTTCCCGCACCCGTTCCAGAATCCATTTCAGCACGCGGATGTTCTCGCCGTACCCCGGCCAGAGGAACTTCCCGTTTGCATCCTTGCGGAACCAATTCACGCGGAAGATTTTTGGCTGGTTCTTGATGCGCTTACCCATCTCGAGCCAGTGGCGGAAATAATCAGCCATATTGTAGCCGCAGAACGGCAACATAGCCATCGGATCCCGCCGCACGACCCCCACCGCTCCCGTCGCCGCCGCTGTTGTCTCTGCACCCATCCCGGCACCCATGAACACTCCATGCTGCCAGTTAAAAGCCTGAAACACCAGTGGCACCACAGCTGAACGGCGGCTTCCGAAAATAATTGCCGAGATCGGCACACCTTCGGGATCTTCCCAGTGCGGCGAGATGATCGGACATTGCCGCGCAGGCGCTGTGAAGCGGGAATTTGGGTGAGCGCCTTTTTCTGTGTCCCGGTTCCACGGATTTCCCTGCCAGCCAAGCGTTCCCTCAGGCGCAGGGCCATCCACTCCCTCCCACCACGGTTCGCGGGTCGGGGTCATCGCCACATTCGTAAAAATCGTATTCTTCCGGACTGTCTCCATCGCAATGGGATTTGTTTTCACGCTCGTGCCTGGTGCTACTCCGAAGAACCCCGCTTCGGGGTTGATTGCCCTCAACTGTCCATCCTTGTCAATATGCATCCACGCAATGTCATCTCCGACGGTCCACACTTTGTAGCCCTCGTGCTCGAGGGAAGAAACCATCATTGCCAGATTTGTTTTTCCGGACGCACTTGGAAATGCAGCCGCCATGTATGTCACCTGCCCCGAAGGATCTTCCAGGCCGAGGATCAACATGTGTTCCGCCATCCACCCTTGTTGGCGTGCCATGTAACTTGCGATGCGCAACGCGAAGCACTTCTTGCCCAGCAACGCGTTTCCGCCATATCCCGAGCCCACAGACCAGATGAGCTTCTCCTCTGGAAAATGCATGATGAACCGGCGGTCCGGTGAAAGGTCCCCCAGCGAATGCAGGCCGGGAACAAACTCACCCGTTTTGTCCAGATGTTTCAGGGCAACATCGCCAACCCGCGCCATGGTATGCATGGACGCTGCAACATACAGGCTATCGGTAATCTCCACGCCCACTTTACTGAACGGCGACCCGGCGGGTCCCATGAGATACGGGATGACATACATCGTCCGTCCCTTCATGCTTCCCTCAAAGAGCTTGCCGACCTTTGATTTCGCCTCTTTCGGAGACATCCAATTGTTGGTCGGGCCGGCGTCTTCCTTCTTCTCCGTGCAAATAAAGGTGAGGTTTTCAGTGCGAGCCACATCGCTCGGATGACTGCGATGGAGATAACATTGAGGATATGTTTTTTGATTCAACTCGATGAGCGTCCCATCTACGAGCATTTGTCGAACGAAGGCTTCGTATTCTTTCGGCGTACCGTCGCACCAGTGAATTTTGTCGGGTTTCGTCAGTTTCGACGATTCTTCAACCCATCGTTCCAGGTCCTTTCTTGTCATCATAACGTCGTGTTTTCAGACCTTCTTGTCTATGATCTTGGTTTCCATTCCCGAACAGTCCGTGATTCAATTCTCACCTCATCGCCGACGACGGTGCTGGGGATGGGATCCGGATAGTATTTTTGGCAGCAGGCATAGGCCTCGAGGCTGCTCATATTCCAATACGAAGGGCACGACGCACAATGGATATTTTCGCCTTCGAGATAGAAATCGGTGGAGTGACAATTCTCACTCTTGCTCATCGCAGTCACAAGCTTGCCGCTGGGCGTCAGATAAGCGATCATCGGGTCAGGCTGAATTCCTTCGGGGTCGCTGAATCGAACGATTCTCTTGTCCAGCACGTCCTTTAATGGCACGACGATGAAAGGGCCTTCGATTCTTGCCTGGATGTTGGTGCTCGCGATCTTTTCGGAGCTCGAGCTTACCGATTGCATCACCGAGGGCTGCTTTTCGATCACCGGGTGGTACGCCCGGAATGCATCGCTCAAATAAGCCCAGAGACCTGTAGCCAGGACTGCGATCAGGAGGAACCTCATGTACCATCTGGTGTGGGCAAGTGTTTTTTCCGGAGCCGCATCGTGTTTTTTGTCTTGCTCAAGGTCCAGCCCACATTGAGGACAGAATTTAACCGACTCCTGAAGAGCCGAGCCGCATTGAGGACACTGTTTTGCCATCAGCGTGTGAGCACGTCGCGGGTTTGAGGTTCTTCTTCAGAAATCATCTCTTCGATGACGGAGATAATTCGCTCCACTTCCTTTTGCGAATGTTGCAGAACGGTCACGTGGCCCATTTTCCGTTTGGGTCTGGGCCCGGTTTTGCCGTAGAGGTGGAGTTTCACACCGGGGAGCCTGTGAAGCGCCTCGACATCCAGCCTCTCGAGGTCTTGACCCAAAAGGTTTATCATGGCGCACGGACTCAGAAGCCTCGGAGTCTCCAATTCTAAACTGCATATGGTACGGACGAGGGCTTCGAACTGGGACACACTGCAGGCATCGAGGCTGAAATGGCCGGAATTGTGAGGCCGTGGAGCTATCTCGTTCACCAGAACCCTTCCATGTCGGGTCACAAAAAACTCGACACACAAAAGGCCAACCAGCTGAAAGGACTCTATGATCCCTCGTGCAAGGGAGACCGCCTCCTGCTGAATCCTCTCATCAACCCTTGCAGGGACAAACGTCATGTGGAGGATGTTTTCATGATGAATGTTCTCGCATACAGGGAACGTCACGACGGAGCCGTCCATCGATCGGGCAGCAATGACAGAAATCTCACATCGAAGGTCGATGAATTCTTCAACGACTGTCTCGCCCATCTCCCCCAGAGTCTCCAGATAGGCGCGCTTTTCTTCTTCCGTGACGATGACCGTCTGACCCTTGCCGTCATAGCCGAGTCTGGCAGTTTTCAAGACCATTGGGAGTTTCATTCGTTCGACCACAGAGCGGAGCCTCGCGGAAGACTCTGCTGCAAGGAAGTCAACTGTGGGAAACCCCCGGCGACGGAGTTCTTCCTTTTCAAGCTGACGGTGTTGAGAAACGCGGAGAACCTTGCTTCCCGGAAAAACCTCCTTCGATTTCTCAACGAGTTCCACAATCTCGGTTTCGACATTCTCGAATTCGTAGGTGACAACATCCGACTCGCCCGCTATTCGTTCTCCTGCCTTCCTGTCGTCAAAGGGAGCAGTAATCAGACTGTCGCACAAGCGCGATGCAGGGCACCGTGGGTCTGGGTCCCATACGAGTGTCTGATAGCCCATCCGGTGCGCCTCGCGCACAGTCATCATACCGAGCTGGCCGCCGCCAATGATTCCAATCGTTGCAGGTGGAAGAACGGGCGTCATACTTTCGTTTTCAGAACCTTGTTTCGCATGTTTTTGCGATGCGCACGTAGTTGACCGGCAATTTTCGGATATTTGAGCGAGAGGATTCTTAAGGCCAGAAGCGCCGCATTGGTGGCTCCATCGATCGCGACGGTAGCAACCGGGACACCCGCCGGCATTTGAATGATGGAGAGCAGCGAATCGACGCCGTTCAGAGTCTTCGATTTGATAGGAACACCGATCACAGGCAGGATTGTTTTCGAAGCAACCATGCCGGGTAAGTGCGCCGATCCGCCGGCAGCCGCAATAATGACCTCGATGCCACGACCCGCAGCCTCTTCTGCATAACGAAACATGTGATCGGGCGTCCGATGGGCCGACACCACCTTGAATTCGAACGGAACTCCGAATTCTTTCAGTGTTGTGCGCGCTGGTTCGAGATGCTCCGCGTCCGACGCGCTACCCATGATGATTCCTACCAGCGGGTTTGAGGGCTTTCTTGAAAGTTTCACAGCGACGTTTACTTCATTTTTGCGGCGGCAACCTGGTTCGCTACGAGTGCCGCGGTTGCACCCGCGCCAAACCCGTTATCGATGTTCACCACCGTGAGTCCGGGAGAACAGGATTGCAGCATCGACATCAACGCAGCCTCGCCTTTGCCGCCGTAACCGTATCCCACGCTGCTTGGCACTCCGATCACAGGAATCGGGACGAGCCCGCGCACAACTGAAGGAAGAGCCCCTTCCATGCCGGCCACGACGACGGCCGATGCAATATCTTTTTGAAGAATTGTCTCCACCGGCTTGACGAGTCGATGAATGCCCGCAACTCCCACATCGTAAAACGTGAATACTTCACAGCCCATGACTTCCGCCGTGACTCTTGCCTCTTCCGCCACAGACAGGTCCGACGTTCCGGCGGCAAGGATTGCGATTTTTCCGCCCGTTGACTTCGGTTCATAGTTCATCCGTCTCGTCACGACCGTCCGCCCCGTGCGGTTGTGGATGACGAAGAACTTCGATGAGAGGTGGTCGTTGATGTATTCTGCACACATTTCGGAGACCCTGGTGGCAAGGGCGAACCCGGTTTTCTCCGTGAGCGCGTCGAGCATGTGGGAAACCTGATCGGGCGTCTTGCCCTCGGCAAAAATCGCTTCGGGTATTCCCGTCCGTTCCCTCCGCTGAGTATCGAGACGTGCAAACTGGTCGAGTGTGCTTAGTGATTCTGGCTTTGGGTCAGGCATGAGGTCCAAAATGGGTGGATAATATACGAGAAAAACTCCAAAAGAACAGCAGAACTACGTTTGAGGTGGTGACTTACTTTGGCGCGGTCAGGACTTTCGTCCTGACCGAAACGCTGCCTGTGTCAGGAGGAAACTCCTGACACCACTTACGGGCCAAACAAATTGAGACACTACTACGTTTGAGCAGCTTTCCTGAGCCGGTCCATGATAGCCGAGCCAATTCCCTTTTCCTCAACCGATTCGACCAGGATGACGTCCACGTTTTTCTCGTCCAGTTCACGGAGTGCGCCGAACATTTCCCGTGCGAAGAGAGCAGGATCCCCGGCGAGTTTTCTTCTGAATTCACTTTTCACGTACGAAGCCCCGAAGGAATGGGTTATGGCTCCGACCATCTTCCCGGAGGAATCTAACCTTGAGGCCTCGCGGGCAAATGCTGTTTCATCCCGAACTCCGATGATGATAACCGTTGCTTTCGGAGCGTAATGCTTGTGACGCGTGCCGGGCGAGCGTTTCAATAGCTCTTCTTGAGTCGTCGTGCCTACTTTCCCGATTGCCTGCTCGATGCGTTCCCGGGAAAGTCCGCCCTGGCGAAGTATAACCGGCGGATCGGCCGTCACGTCGATGACCGTGGATTCTATTCCAATCTCCGTCCGTCCGCCGTCGAGGATAAGTTCGATTCTCCCGCCCAGGTCTTTCACCACGTGGGAAGCTTCGGTTGGGCTTGGGCGGCCTGAGATGTTCGCACTCGGTGCAACAACACCTCCCCCGAATTTCTTCAGCAAGGCGAGCGCGACGGGATGGTTTGGCATTCTGAGGGCCACGGTATCAAGGTTCCCCGAAATAATACCCGGAACATGCTTCAGTTTCGGCAAAACCAGTGTCAGAGGCCCCGGCCAGAAGATGTCGGCGAGCTTTTTTCCATTTTCCGGTATGTCCCTGGCGAATAAACCTGCTTGTAAGAGGCTATCGATGTGAACGATGAGCGGATTGTCCGCCGGCCTCCCCTTGGCTTCGAAAACCCTTTTTATTGCTTTCTCGTTCTGCGCGTCGGCGCCAAGACCGTACACCGTTTCTGTTGGAAACGCTACGAGACCGCCACCGCGAAGAACCGACGCGGCTTTTTCAATGACATGGGAATCGGGAGAGGACGAGGAAACCTCAAAGATTGCGGTGTTCATGATTCCCCGGCTTGAAATACTGCGAGCGAGAGAGCAGGTTTACAGCGGTTTAAATCGCTCAAAAGACTGGAGACAGGAATCGCAATAGTAAATCTGTTTGCACAGCGTTGCGCCGAAGGGGCTTTCGAGGTGCGTCCTGGCTGAGCAGCAAAACGGACACACAACAGGGAGTTCCAGCGTTACGGCAAGCGATTCCATTGTTTTCGGCGGAGGAGCGATGCCAAAGACCCGCAGTTTTTCCTTCGTGGCCTCATCGAGGTTGTCCGTGGACCACGGGACGGCATGATTCACCCGAATCACGACCGGTTCGAATCCCTTGGATTTCAGTTTTTTTTCGACGTCTTCTTTCATCAGCTCCAGAGCCGGGCAACCAGTAAACGTCGGCGTCAATTCCACTTCAACACCCGCTCCCTGAAGCCGTACAGAACGAATCACGCCCAGCTCGACAAGCGAAAGGACGGGGATTTCCGGGTCGGCCACTTCTCCAAGTGCCCGCCAGACTTCCGCCTCACGTTGAGAGGTTGAGAATCGCACTGTCGATGTCGAATCTAACGTGCTCATTGAGACTTCATGGAAACCATGATCACACCACCGCTGTGGCCTGTTCCGAACCGTGTCGTGGCGTCGCTGGCGCCAATGTACTCAATCCGTTGGATGTTCGTCGTAGAAATATCGCGTAACGTAGCGGGGGTCCCGTAGCGAACATTGTCCACATAGACCACCGGCGGTGACGAGCCTCTTTGCTGAAGGAACAACGGCCGCAGTTTCGTCACAGCGTCGTAGGCATTGAACGCATTCGCCGCCGCAATCTCTTCCGCGGTAATCGCATCCCGCATGCCGCCTGTTTGCAACCCTCCGCCCGGTCCACACGATACTGCCAAAAAACAAACGGTGACGAGAATCGTCTTCATGACTAATTCTTTGCTCCTGTTCTCGTGGTTACCATAATGACGCCCGCCGGATGGCCGGTGCCAAACTGAATCGTTGCATCTTCAGCATTGATGAACCGCACCTCCGCAACTGTTTCGGCAGGTATATTCCTCAGGGTTTCCATTTCGCCGTAGTTCATCCCGTTCACATAAACGACCGGAAAGCGGCTTCCCCTTGTCGAAAACGATTTCAGTCCTCTCGACGAGAGCCACATCGGTCGCCGCATCTGGACAGCCTCGTACACCGAGGGCGCTCCAGACGCAACGATTTCTTCCACCAGAAGCGGGTCTCGTGAAGATCCGGATTTCGTTCCTCCTCCGGATGAACAACCGATGCAGAAGATCAGCAAGAAACTCAGGATGAGCGATTTCATATGGTCCTCCTTCTCGATAAGAATGCATCCCCCAAAACATTGAAAGCCATCGAACTTCAATCTCACCATTTTCCTCCCGGCGCCGTGCGGTATACAGACTGCATGTCTTCAATCATCCGCCTGAGGTGGTCGGTGTGTTTTCCTTGGCGTCCGCCGACATCGCTCTTCACGTTGGCTACATAGCCGCCGTCGCGCTCAGCAACAAGAAGGTGAAGCGTCGATTTTGTCAGAACGGGTACCACTTCTTTCATCCATTCCGCGCACAGGAAATCGTTTCCGGGAAAAACCTTGTTGGACACAAGTTCGGGTTCGGTATTGAGCTTTTCAAATAAACCGAGCGCCTGAGGAAACGCAATATCTACGGCATTCTGCATTCTCTTGTGGCTTTCGTCCGTTGCATCTCCGAGCCGCTCGACGAGTCCCTGTGAATGCATAAGATGATAATTTTCCTCGCGGATAATCCGTTCGGCGATTTCACGAAGAGATTTCGCAGAACTCTTTACAAGTGCCTGGAGTCTCACATTTTCTGCAGCGTCAAAAAGATATTGCCGGACGACGGCATATGCAAAATCCCCTTTGGGATACTGGACAAACCTGCAACATCGGAAGTCCTGCCACTGCCTCTCGAAAGCCATGGCATCAGGGTTTTTTTCGCCCATTTGCCCGAGCAGTGTGAACCAGACGAGCGAATGGCCCATTTCGTCCTGGGCGATATTTGAAAATGCGATGTCTTCTTCGAGAATAGGAGCGAAGCCGGTCCATTCCGAATCCCGGTGTCCGAGTATCAGCTCATCGTCAGCAAGTGAAAGAACAAATTCCGCAACGGCGTGTTTCGACACGCCTGCGGGCAATTCAATGGCCATCTTTTTCCGGAGCTTCGAATGCTTTCGGGTCGCGGTAACTCTTGTCGGTCACCTGGGCAAAAAAATTCTCGTCCTGGTAGTCGGTCATTGTAATGTCTTTGGAGCGGACCACCCACAAGCTCACGCAGCGGAGCCGGCGGGCAAACTGGTCCCGTGCCATTTGTAGAGCCATTTGCGGGTCGGGGGCGTGAACGGAACCGACGTATTCGTGCGGCTCGCCCTTGCGCGACTGGTGGAACACTTCATACGTTTCCCATTGAGTATCCATCAAGCAACCGGCTGTGACGCCTTTTTCCCCTTTGCGGCCAGGGCCTCTCGCACCCAACGGCCATCTTCGTGTGTTTTCCGTCTGGAATCCAAACGCTCCTTGTTGCAAGGTCCATCGCCGTTGATCACTCGTTTCAGCTCGTCCCAATCCGGCTGAGTGTACTGATAGTGCCCGGATTTCTCATCGTAGCGACAGTCTTTGTCCGGCACTTCAAAACCCAGAGCGCGGATTTGCGGCACAATGTGGTCGACGTATTCCTTGCGGACCTGTTCGTTGGATTTCGTCTTGATTCTCCATTTCAATGCCTGCTGCGAGTGAACCGAAAGCGTATCCGGCGGCCCCGACATCATGAGAGTCGGGTACCACCAACGGTTGATGGAATCTTGGGCCATTTTCCTTTGTTCGCGTGTTCCTTTGGCCAGGGTGGCAACAATATCGTAGCCTTGTTTGATATGGAATGCTTCTTCGTAGCAAATTCGCTTCATAGCCCGGCCATACGGTCCGTATGAGCTTTGTGCGAGCATGCTTTGGTTAATCACCGCTGCCGTGTCCACCAGCCATCCGATGACGCCGACGTCCGCCCATGTCGGCGTGGGATAGTTGAACACGTTCGCATACTTCGCCTTGCCGCTGAGCAGCTCTTCCATCATGTCTTCACGGGACTTGCCAAGGGTCTCGGCGGCACGATACAGGAGCTGGCCATGGCCTGCTTCATCTTGTACTTTTGCAACAAGCGTAAGCTTTCGGCGGAATCCGGGTGCGTAGGGGATCCATTTGCCTTCCGGGAGCTGGCCTACGATTTCACTGTGAGCGTGCTGGCCCATCATGCGAATCAGGTTTTTTCGGTAGTCTTCCGGCATCCAGTCGCCAGGCTCGACTTTGTCCCCACGGGCTACACGGGTTTCGAAATCGGCGAGGTGTTGTTCGGGGGATTTTTCAGTTAGCATTTTTTTCCAGTTAATACTCGTAAAAATATAGTGAAAATTCACTGTCAAGTAAAACCGAGTTATACCATCGTTACAATCAGCTTAAATGCCGCGATCACAAGTACAATTCCCAATATCCTGCGGAGCACAAATCCTGAGAACTTGCTGGCCCCAAAGTAGGAACCAATCAAACCGCCCGCAAAAGCCGCCACCACAATCGGTATGCTTGTTGACATATCGAACGATCCTCGCAAAACTCTCCCTCCAAGGCCCGCAAGCGAGTTCACGACAATGAAAAGCGCCGACACCGCTGCGGTTTGTTTCACACTCGCCCATTTCATGAGCAGCATGATCGGACTCAGAAAAATCCCTCCTCCCACTCCCACGATCCCAGAAAGAACTCCGATGCCCGCTCCCACAGGCAAGGAAATGCGGGGATTCACAGATTTTTCTGCCGCTTGGTCTCCCCCGGCTCGCGATGAGAAAGCAAGCCGAAAAGCTGCAAATACAAGAACCAAAGCGAGAAGAAGGAAATACGTCTTTTCAGAAATTCTGATCGTCCCGCCAACAAAAGCGGCCGGAATCGAAGCCAGAATGAAAGGCCACGCAAGCTTCATCGACAGGTGTTTTGCTCGATAGTAGGACCAGGTGGCAAGGCCGGCCACGAGCACGTTCAACATCAACGCCGTTGTGGACATTTTCTCGGGTGAGACTGCAAAAAAGGAAAGAACCGCGAGATAGCCGGAGGCTCCGCCGTGCCCAACGGAGGAGTAGAGAATCGCGACAAAGAAAATGAGAAGGCAGACATGGAGCAAAGTCGGAAAAGCGAAATCCAAGACAAGCCCTCCTTTCGTCAGAACTCGTTTCACAAACACCCTGTCATGCCCGCGGATTGTAAGCGGGCATCCAGACAACAGCAGCATTGTCACTCCTGCGGATTTTAAGCAGGAGTCCAGAAAAGGCTTAGTCCTGGATTCCCGCTAACAGCATGCGGGAATGACAAGCAAAACTTCCGTCTTAAAATCACACGGAATGACAGTCAATTATTCTTGTTCCCTATTCTTTAGAAAACTACTACGCCCCGCGCAGTCTCACCGCTTAACATCGCACGATAAGCTTCGTTGATCTGATCGAGTTTATACGTCGCCGATATCAGCTTGTCCAGGTCGAGTTCTTTCTTGAGATACATATCGGCGTATCTCGGAAAATCACGGGCTGTATTCGAGGTTCCATAGTAAGAACCTTTCACAGTCTTTTCCGTCCGCGTCAACACGGCGCCAGGGAGGTTTGTGCCGCTTCCCACCGGGGAAATGCCCGAAAGAATCAGCGTTCCGCCCGGCCTTACTGCCTCCAGACATTGTTCCTGGACAGCCGGGATCCCAATGGCTTCAAACACATAATCGGCGCCGCGTCGTTCCGTTAAAGCCCGAATTCTTTTCACTGTTGATTTGTCGTTCACAAGGAAATCCGTAGCCCCACACTCCATCGTCAACTTTCGTTTTACAGCGGATTTGTCGACAGCGATAATCCTTGATGCCCCGGCATACCGGGCTCCAAGGATTGTGCTTAAACCAACTCCGCCCGCTCCAAACACAGCAACACTCGAACCCTTCTGCACTTGAGCTGTGTTGAGAACCGAGCCCACACCGGTTGTCACAGCACATCCGATAAGCGATGCTATTTCCAATGGCACTGATTTGTCGATTGGCACACACGACACCTGAGGCACGACAACATATTCGGCAAAGCATGCCAGCCCGCAGAAATGGTAGACCGGTTTTCCGTTCTTCGAAAGCCGAGTCGTTCCGTCTAACATCGTCCCCGCCCAAATCGGTTCGATGTATGCAGCGCATAGACTCGGCCGGCCATTCCTGCAATAGAAGCAAGTTCCGCAGTTGGGAGCCCAGTTGAGGGCCACATGGTCTCCCACATTCACGCCTGCTACATTCATTCCGACCACTTGAACAACGCCTGCACCTTCATGACCAACCGCAACGGGCATCGGATGCGGAGTCGAACCTGTCACGAGGTGCCAGTCGCTGTGGCACACTCCCGTCGCTGCGATTTTGACGAGAACCTCGCCCGATTTCGGCTCTTCGAGGTCGAGTGTTTCGATCTCGAATTTGGAGTTTGGCTTGTGCAGGACAGCGGCTTGAATTTTCGTCGTGCTCATCGTAAGAACAAAATCGATACACCAGCTACAGCGACGAATGCGCCTGCAATGGCCTTCCAGGTCAGCGTTTCCTTTTGAATCGTCTTCGCCATCGGCAGCATCATGATGGGCGACGTGGCCATGAGCGTGGCCGCAATCCCGACACTCGTGTGCGCCACCGCAATGAGGCTGAAAGTGATTCCCAGACACGGACCCAGTATGGCTCCTGCAATCGTCAGCTTCAGGGCTCGACGATCTTCGTTGAAGACACGAATTGGGTTGACAAACCGCTTTGTCATCCAGCCAAGCGGAACGAGGATGGCCAGTGAAGGAACAATACGGACAAACGTGGCAACGATTCCGTTGATCGGCGCTTCATCGAACGCCAATCGTGCAACGACAAGCCCCGCCCCTTGCCCAAAAGCACCTAACACTCCGTAAACGATTCCAGCCGTCGTAATCTTGTGGACTGTCGAGCCGTCTTCTTTGCGTTCTGTAACCACTATGGCGATTCCGGCCATCGTGACGAAGATTCCTAAAATCCCCCAGAACGAAAGAACTTCGTGGATAAAAAAATACGCCAGGATAGCAGAAATTGCGGGCGCGACCGACATGATGAGCATGCTCAATCGGGCTCCGTTATAAACGTACGACTGGAACAAAAAGGTGTCGCCAAAAACGAGCCCCAGGAAGCCGCTGATGGCGAGGTTCGCGTATTGAGAAGAAGAAAGATGAATCTTAAAACCGAACACTAAAATGACCGCAAGGAGAAAGAGGGCACCAAAAATCAACCTTGTGACGTTGACCTGGACTGAGCCGATACGGCTGATCGCGGCCGCAAAGACAATCGAGCTGCCCGACCAGAACAAAGCCGTGAGAAGTGCAGAGAGTTCGCCGAGGAAGGGCATCTAGTTTCGCTTCATCTCCTTAACGCCTTCCACCGCAGCCTTCAACGTGCCATCCTGACGTTCGCCAATCTGTTGACGCCACATGGCGAAGTAAAGGCCCGTCGAATCCAGAAGTTCCTGATGTTTTCCAGACTCAACGATTTCTCCTTTTTCGAGCACGTGGATCCGGTTGGCATGCATGATCGTGGAAAGCCGGTGGGCAATCAGAATCGAAGTAATGTCCTTTCTCTCCGACACTTCCCGGATGGTGCCGGTGATTTCCCTCTCGGTGAGAGAATCGAGAGACGATGTGGCCTCGTCGAAGACGAGTATGTTTGGCTGCCGAAGAAGCGCCCGGGCAATCGAGAGACGCTGTTTCTCTCCCCCGGATACTTTCACGCCGCCTTCACCAATCACGGTGTCCAGCCCTTTGTCCGCTCTCGCCAGGAGACTTTGACAGGCGGACTTCTCAAGAACTTCCAAGCATTCCTTGTCCGTTGCCTTCGGGTTCACGAACAACAGGTTTTCACGAATGCTGCCCGAAAACAGCTGTGTATCTTGAGTCACGAATCCGATTTGTTCTCTTAGCTCATCGAGGTCGATGTCCGTATGCGGGTGGCCGTTGTAAAGAATACGGCCGGATTGCGGCCGATACAGGCCTACGAGAAGCTTGACGAGCGTCGTTTTTCCAGAGCCGGACGGACCCACGAAGGCGATCGTATCGCCGAGTTGCGCCTTAAACGAAATGCCCTGAAGCGCGTTTGTGGAGGCGGATTGATGCTTAAAGTCCACATGGTCAAACTCGAGCGTGTGAATCTTGCCGAGCCTGGCCGGTGCCGCCGGTTTTGGCTCTTTCGGCGCGCTTAGGATATCTTCAAAATTCTTGAGGGAAACTTCCGCTTCTCGGTACACACTGATGACCAAACCCAATTCCTGTAGAGGGCCAAAAATAAAAAATGAATAAATCCATAGCGAAAAGAACTGGCCGAACGTTATTTCCTGACGGAAAATGAGGTAGAGCATCAGGAACAAAATGCTCGTTCGAAGTGCATTCACCGATGTTCCCTGGATGAAGTTCAGACTCCGGATATATTTCACTTTCTTGAGCTCCAGGAGCAGGATCTTACCCGTCGTGCTGTTTAATCGCGATATTTCCTGTTGCGCGAGACCCAGGCTTTTGACAAGCTCAATGTTACGGAGGGACTCCGTGGTGGAACCGGCCAGGGCAGTCGTCTGGCCGACAATCTCTTTCTGCACCACCTTGATTTTCTTGCTCAGCACATTGCTGATGAAGCCCAAAATTGGCACCGTGAGGAAATACACGGGAGCAATGAGCCAGTGGACACTGAAGGCATAGACCATCACAAATACGATACCGACGAACGTCGTGAACAGAATATTGATAAAGACAGAAATGAGCCGCTCGACATCAGTCCGCACCTTTTGGAGTTTTCCCAGAGTTTCCCCGCTGCGCTGGTCTTCAAAGACCTGGTACGGAAGCTCCAGGGAATGCCGAACACCGTCGGAATAGATTTGCGCACCCAAACGCTGCGTGATCGTGTTGATGAAGTAATCCTGGAAGTTCTTCGCCACCCTGGAGACAAAAGCAACTCCGACGGCCGCTCCCAGGAGCAGCATAACGCCTTTGAAGAACTCCGGTTCGGAGTATTTCTGATATTGCAGTGCATACTCATCGATGACATGGCGAAAAATCAGGGGGTCGAGGAGCGAAAACACCTGATTCACCGTAGCCAGAAAAAGTGAAAGAATAATGAGTTTCCAGTATTGTCTGAGGTAGGTAAATAGGATTTTCATGTTTTCTAGTACTCCCTGTAGGTCGACATTAATGCCGACCTACGGACTCTGTTTCTTCTTAAGTTTCTCCGCCGCTTTTCGAAGCAGGTTTTTAGCCCACGCAAATTCTGTTGCAAGAATAGCGACGCCCGCCGGGATGAGAATAAACGCCGGACCCGGCAACAGAATCATCGCTATCCCCACTAGCAAAACCGTCGTTCCAATAACGGCGATGACCAGTTTACGCAGCCGTTTCAATCAGAACCTCAACTTTTGACTCCGCCATACACCGCCATGGGACCATGTTTCCAGAAGCATTCAGGCTGAGAAAACCCTGCTTCGCGGAGAGCCCCGAGTTCCTCAAAAATGGAAAAATACCTGTCTTCTTCAGCCCACTCAGCAAAATGTCTCTGGACTTCATCATGCGTCATTCCTTGACCAGTCATGAACTCTGTCCAGAAGCAAGATTCGGCTTCCTGGATATGTTTTTGCTGACTCATGGTACAATCTCCGTTCAAGAATATTCCCGGAGAACGAAGGGCTTTGAAAATGTTGTGATAAATCTCAGTCTTTTTCTTCAACTCTTTTACATGGTGAAGCGCCAGTGTGGCCATCACGGCATTGCATTCGGGGAGCGGCTGGTCGAATGACTTTTCAACCATGCGAACGCGGTGGCTGAATCGTTTGAGGCGCTGTTCGGCGACTGCGAGCATCGCACGGTCTGTGTCCCAGATTTCGATTTGCATAGTCGGAAAACTCTCTGCAACGGCGTTCGCGAGCGAGCCCGTTCCGCCTCCGAGGTCAACGACTTTCCCGCTTTCCGGCACAACCGTTCGTAGCCTATAGAGAATTTCTTGCAGCATTCCATCGTAATTCGGGATGAACGTACGGATCACCCGGTCGTATTCCGTTGCCTGTAAATGCAGATGCCCTTCAACCGAATGTGCCATCTTCTATCCAACAGAGGCGACGCATCCTAAAGAAGCAACAACGGCAGATGCGTCGCTTCTGCTCCTTCATTTAACTTTCCACCCCGGCCCCCGCACCACCCGACCTGGTTTAGCACCGGTGTGCTCGCCGTCCTTCAACACCTGCACACCGTTCACAAACACATGCGCCACACCCGTGGAATACTGGTGAGGCTTGTCAAAGGTGGCGTGGTCGGCGATTTTGCCCGGATCGAACACGACGACATCGGCGAAATGGCCCGGAATGAGCGCTCCTCGATCTTTGATCTTCAGGTTTTGCGCGGGGAGGGTCGTGAGTCGGCGAACGGCCTCTTCGAGTGAAATCACCTTTTCTTCGCGGACATATTTGCCCAGCAGTCTGGCAAAATTTCCGTACGCTCTCGGGTGCGGGTTGGACTTCATAAAATTCCCCTTGGGCGCCATCGATTCCGCGTCAGACCCGAAACTGACCCATGGTTGCGTAATCTGTTTCTTGATGTTTTCTTCGGACATGAGAAAATATACGGTTCCGACGCGTGTGTCATCGTCAATGACAAGGTCCATGGCAGTTTCTTCGACTGATTTTCCGCGCATCGCCGCAACCTCTGGCAGTGTTTTACCTG